>CAYGKX010000021.1:0-18980 GCA_964350225.1 uncultured Rhodospirillaceae bacterium
ATCGCCATACCGTCGGCGAGTTCGGCTTCGAGCTGGGCGAACCGGGCTTCGAGCGATGCCGCGTCCGCCATCGCCAGCGCCGCGAAATGCGCGCCCGACACCTCCAGTTCGACCGGCGACAGTAACAGGCCCAGCGCCGAGAAAACGCCGGGATGACGGGGCACCGCGACCCGGGTCATCTCCAGGAGACGCGCGATCTCCGCCGCAACGACAGGGCCGTTGCCGCCGAAGGCATATAGGGTGAAGTCGCGCGGATCCCGCCCGCGGTAGGTCGAGACCGCCTTCACCGCACGAACCATCGTTCCGCAAGCGACCTGAAACACCCCGTGGGCCGCGTCGAGCAGATCCTTGCCGAGCGGCCCCGCCACCAGATCCCGAATTGCCGCGCGTGCCGCGTCCGCGTCGAGCTTCAGCCCCCCACCGGCAATTCCTTCCGGGTTGAGATAGCCAAGTGTCACCGCGGCATCGGTGAAGGTGGGCTGGCTGCCGCCCCGGCCGTAGGCGACGGGCCCGGGATCGGCGCCGGCACTTTCCGGCCCCACCTTGACCAGTCCACCCTGATCGACCGCCACGAGGCTGCCGCCGCCCGCGCCGATTTCCGAAATGTCGATCACCGGGAGCTTGAGCGCATAGCCGCCGCCCATCACGAGCTTGCTCGACAGGTTGATGCCCGCGCCAACCTCGTAGTCGCCGGTCCGCGCAACCTGACCTTCCTCCACGATCGAGGCCTTGGCCGTGGTCCCGCCCATGTCGAGGGTCAGGACGTCGGCGTCGGTTCCGGATGCCGTGCCCAGCCGTGCCGCCCCCATGACGCCGGCGGCCGGGCCGGATTCGACGATATAGGCCGGCCGCTGGGCAGCGAGGGTTGCGCTCATGACCCCTCCATCCGACTTCATCACGAGCAGCGGCGCCGTTACGCCGATTTCTTCCAGATGCCGCCGGACCGAGGCGAAATAGGCGCTCACGACCGGGCCCAGATAGGCATTGATGACCGTCGTGCTTGTCCGTTCGTATTCGCGGATCACCGGAAGGATTTCATGCGAGGCCGTAACGAAGGCGTCGCCGCCCAGGATTTCCCGTGCGATCGCCGCGACCGCCTTCTCGTGTTCCGGATTGGCATAGGCATGGATCAGGACGACCGCGACAGCCTCGATGCCTTCCTCCTTCAGGAAACGACACTCCGATGCCACGGCGTCCTCGTCGAGCGGGCGCAGGGCGGCGCCGTCCGCGCCCATCCGTTCCGGGACCTCGCGGCGTAGTCGCCGCGGGACGAGCGGCGGTGGCTTCCGGTAGTTGAGCGTATACATCTCCGGAATACGCAGGCGGCGCAACTCGAGGACGTCGCGGAAGCCGGAGGTCGTCAGGAGGCCGGTCTTCGCCCCCTTCCCTTCCAGTACCGCGTTTGTCGCCACCGTCGTACCGTGGACGATCTCCATGACCGCACCCGGACCCGCGCCAACCTCCGCAAGGGCGGCCGCAAGTCCCTCGGCGATGCCCCGTCCATAGTCTCCGGGGGTCGAGAGCACCTTCCGGGTCAGCAGGTGCCCGGCACCCGAGCCTGCCTCGGTCAGAACGATGTCTGTGAAGGTGCCGCCGATATCGATCCCGGCCCGGTACTGCACGCCGTCGGTCATGTCGTGTTCGCCTGTTGCACCGCGCGGAGGCGCGCGGCGGCCTGATTATCGAATGCCATTCGGCTTTGCACAAGCAACGGGCGGACGAGTTTCTGGTCGCCGCGTGGTGTCAACTACGAACCGACGGTTCAAGAACGATACGACCACGACTGTTCCGGCCGGCCTCCAGCAACCGATGCGCTTCGGCCGCGTGGGCGAGCGGCAGCATCCGGCTGATCTGCGGCCTCAGCGCGCCTTTTCCGGCGAGATCAACCACCTTCCGAAGGGTTTCCGGACTGTCGTGAATGTGGGCCTGGCGCAGCGACACACCGAATTCGGCCGATCGGTCTTCGAACGGCGCAGCGATGAGCCAGGCGATCCGTCCGCCGGGCTTCAACGCCTGGTATGAGCGGTCATGCGCCTCGCCGCCGATCAAGTCGATCACGCAATCGACCGGCCCCGCGACCGCGACGAAATCTTCGCGGTCATAGGCGATCGCGCGATGGGCCCCCAGGCCGCGGACATAGTCGGCGTTCCGCGAATGGCATGTCGCGAAGACCTCGGCGCCCAGGTGGCGGGCGACCTGCACGGCCTGCCCGCCGATGGCGCCAGCGCCGGCCTGGACAAGGACCCGTTCACCTGGCCGCACCGCCGCCGTTTCGGCGACGGCGATCCAGGCGCAGGTTCCGGCATGCATCAGGGCGGCGGCCTCGGCGAAGGACAGGCCGTCAGGTTTCCGGACCACCGCCTCGACCGGCCGGACCACCCGCTCCGCATAGCTGCCGGCCTCTTCATGCTGGCAGACGAAGCAGACCGGGTCGCCCGGCGCATATCCGTCGACATCCGCACCGACGGCGAGCACGACCCCCGCACCGTCGCGCCCCGGGATCTTCGGGAGATCGATGTCGAAGAGATGGGTCAGGTGGCCCGCGCGCAGCTTCCAGTCTCCCGGTATCACGGAGGCGGCCCGGACCTCGATCAGGAGGCTGCCCGGTCCCGGTTTCGGCTCCGGGAGATCGACCAGGGACAGCACCTCCGGCCCGCCATAGTGCGCGAATTGAATGGCCTTCATCGTCCTTCTCTCTCCCTCTCCCCGATTGAGGGCCGGCAGACTAGCAGAGGACAGCGCAGGCGCATCGTCCGTTTGACGGGGCCGGAAAACCCGCTAGCTTGCCAGTGCTTCTGGAGGAGAAATCAGCGGTGATCGTTGGGCATATCCGAAATGCGGCGAGACCGGGCCGGGTCACGGGCGTCAAGCGACTGCTGCCGACGGCCCTGACCGTGGTTGCCTGCGTCACCTTCGGCGCCCCTGCGCGGGGACAGGTCATCGTCTGGTCGAACATGCTGCCCGCGGGCCATCCAATTCTGGAAGATGTCCTGAAGCCCTGGTTCGCCGATATCGCCAAGGCGACGGACGGCCGCGTCAGGGTGAGGTTCGTCCAGTCGCCCTGGGGCCCGGAGACACGCCAGATCGACATCGTCGAGCTTCGAATCCGCCATCTGGCATTCGGCAGCATCGCTGCGACCCCCGGACGCTTTCCGGTCGCCCGCATTGTCGAGTTGCCCTTCCTGACCGACAGGTCGGAGGTGCTCTCGGTCGCCTATTGGAACGTCCATCGGCGCTTCCTCGCAAAGGCCGGCGAATTCGCCAAGGCCCGCCCGCTCGCCCTGGCCGCGATGACCCCTGGCCTTCTGTGGCTTCCCGAAAAGCCCGCGATCCGGCTGGACGACCTGCGCGATCGACCGCTCGCCGTGTTCGGGTCGACGCCCGCCGCGATGGCGCGCCGGCTCGGCGCTCTTCCGCTTATGACCCCACCGCCCCTGGCTGGCGCCTTTCTCCGGTCGGGGCAGGTGAACGGCGCCCTTGCCATGGACGACAGGGTGCGCGGGGCCGTTGTCGCGCGGCAGATCAAATACCGTGTCAGGTTTCCGCGCGGGCTGTTCGGCAAGGGATATTTCGTGGCCATCGCCCCCGCCGTTTGGGACCGCGTCGCCCCGGCGGATCGCCGGGCGATCCTGTCCGTCAGCGGGCGCCGCCTCGCCCGCGCGCTGGGGGCCGCGTGGGACAAGGCCTCGGGCGGAGACTGGCTCGCCGAAGCCGGGATCGAGACGGTCGAGGCCAGCCCGGCCTTCGTCGCGGCGGTCCGGGCGCGGCTCGCCATCTTCGAGGATAGATGGCGCAGGGCGGCAACGGCGCGGGGCGTGGATGCGGACGGAGCCCTTCGTTTCCTGCGAACCGAGATCGCCCGCCTGGAAAAGCTACAGCCGTCCGGCAGCGCCAGGTAGCGATGACCGGGAGGAAGGATCCGACCGCGGCGACCGATAACGCACCGCCGGCCATCGGGATCGTCATCGTCAACTACAATTCGGAAGCGGACCTGAGGGACTGCCTCGCCGCCCTGCGCGAACAGACCCTCGCACCGGCGGAGGTCGTCGTGGTCGATAATGCCTCCGCCGACGGCTCGCTCGACCTGGCGGCGGCGGAGATCGGTGCGCTCGGCGCGACGGTATTGCGCCAGACGGGCAATACAGGCTTCGCGGGCGGCGTGAACATCGGCGCTGCGGACATCGCGAGCCCATGGATCGCCACCCTCAACCCGGATGCGCTGCCGGAACCCGACTGGCTGGCCGCGCTCGCCACCGCCATCGCGCGTTACCCGGGAACGGCGATGTTCGGATCCACACAGGTGCGGGCCGATGCGCCGGAGATCCTCGACGGTGCCGGCGACAGCTACCACGCACTCGGGCTCGCCTGGCGGGGCGCCTATGGCTGGCCCCGTTCCGCTGTCGAGCCGCGCGATGCAGAGGTCTTCGCACCTTGTGCCGCGGCGGCGGTTTACGACGCGGCCCTGTTCCGGGCGGCGGGCGGCCTGGCGGAGGGATTTTTCTGTTACCTGGAGGATGTCGACCTCGGTTTACGTCTGAGGCTCCGCGGCGGGCGCGCGATCCAGGTGGCGGCAGCGATCGTTCGACACAAGGGCGGCGCGGCTGGCGGACGGCCGGCGGGGTTCGAGGCGTTCCACGCCATGCGCAACGGCATCTGGTGCTTCGTCCGCAACATGCCAGGGCCGATCTTCTGGCCCCTCTTCCCCGCAAGCCTCCTGATCCACGGCCTGTTCGCGCTGCGCGGCGGCCCCGCGGCGCGACGCGGCTGGCGGGCCGGTGTCGCAGGGTTGCGCGGCGCTTTCGCCGAGCGGAGACGCATTCAGCGCTGTCGCCGTGCCGGCACGGGGGAAATCGCCCGCTGGCTCGTCTGGTGGGCCGGTGCCGTGCGGCGCCGGGCACCCAAGCGCAGGCCCGTCGGCTAGGGCTGCCTGTACCGGAGGTCAGTCGAGGGAGCGCAGGCGGCTGCCGCAAAGGGCATATTCGCAGCGCGAACAGATGAAATCGGCGGACGCTTCGTCGAACCCGTAGATGGTTCGGCGCAGCGCCTGCATCGGTTCGCCGGCAAGGATATCCTCGAGGCTCTGACGGTGAACGTCGCCGACGACCTCCTCCGTGTCATAGTCCTCGCAGCAGATGATCGCCCGACCATCGGCCAGGATATGGAGATGCTCCAATACGCGGGAGCCCGTCTGCTCGCAACCCGCCAGGATCTTGGGGCCCTCGATGACGCCGTCGGCCTCGGCAAGTTCGATGGCGCCGCAACGCTCGCCCAGACCGTGACGCATGACCGAGATGCCGGTTCCGGCGAAATGGGCCTCGACCGCCGCAACATTGGCCTCGTGACGGCCGTCGCCGAACCCCAATACGACCACACGCATTTCCCTGGCGATCCCGGCTTCCCGGTAGCCGGCGACATTGGCGAGCACGGCCTCGAGATGATCGCGTCCGCGCTCCTGCCGATACGTCTCCCGGTCGACGGTATGCAGATTGATGGTCAGAAGGTCGATCGCCCCCGCCGGAATCTCGCCGTCGAGCCGGTCGAGCCCGATCGAGCCGTTGGAATTTACCGCGATCCTGTGCCCGTGCCGACGCAGGGTTTCGAGGATCGCCGGGCTCCGCTTGTCGACGAAGGGCTCGTTATAATGGTTCAGGAAGAAGGCGACGAAATTCGGGAAGCCGCGCGCCTGACGGGCCAGGTCGTCAACGGTTTCGAGCGGCATTTCCCGCAGCGGCAGCGGATTTGTGGAGACCGGGCAGAAGAAGCACCGCTGATTGCAGATCGAATTGGTCTCGAGCGAGATATATTTGAGGTTCGAGAGCGCGAAGATATTCGCCGCGCCTGGCAGCAGGAAACCTCCGTCGGAAAGAGCCGACAGGACGGGTCCGTCGAGATCGCTCGGGCCGATCCGAAAACGCCCGCCGCCGCGCAGGGCATTCAGCGCGCGACCGGCCGGCGTCTCCCCGCCGACGGTCCGGCCGTTCAGGATATTCTCAACCTCCGCCCCCCGCTGCCGCAGGTAGGGATTGACGATCAGGCTGTCGGTCGTGATCGGGGTGTCGTCGGGAGCCACCGCACTACCACCCGGTGTCGTCGAGGACATGCACTACGTCGTGCAGGAAATGGTTGGCGGGAATTCGATCCAGAGTGCCCTCGCTCATCAGCGATGCGATGCAGCGATCCAGACATTCCGCAAAATTCACGGCGTCGAGATTGCCAACCGGGAAACGTCCCAGGATCTCCGTATCGCCGACCCGGACCGTGTGGCCAAGCGTCGAGTAGAGGGTGGAGCAGCCCGATCCCACGACGGCCGCGACGGCGGTCGGGTCGATGTCGGCACCGGAACCGTAGGGGAAGGCAAAATGCGTGGCCCCCTCTGCATCGACATCGGCGACCAGGCCGGCGATCCGGGACGTGTCCTCGGCGACAAATTCCGCCGTATGGCCCGACAAACGCGTATGGACAAAGCCATGGGAGCCGATCCGACACCCCTCCGAACGAAGCGTTCGCAGTTCGCCGGCCGACATCAGCACGTCGGCGGTGCGCTCCGGCGCGGTGTCGGAGCCGCGCAGCCGATCCAGTACGGCGCCGGCCCGCGCCGGCTCGTCGCGCCACAGGTCGCAGAAGAACCGATACCACTCGTCCGGCTCTGTCCCGTCATCCGGGACGCCAACGGCTTTCGGCAGAGCGGCGCGTACCGCATCGACCGTCGCCAGCGGGTTCCCGTCGAGATGAGCGAGGAATTCGTCGCCGGGCAGCATCCGCTTGTCCGAAAAGCTGTAACCCGTGGCAAACACGCGGACGGCAAGCCCCCGTTCCCGGCATTTGCGAACCGCTTCTCCGATATCGGCATAGGCGTCGTCGAAATGGATCTCCACGCGCAACGGTACGGTGCTGTCGGTGCCTTCCCGCGCAACGACGCCCTTCCCGATCCGATTGGCGATGATGTCGAGATGCGCCTCGAACCGCTCCGGCGTCACGAACATCGCGAATGGGTCCTTTGGAACGGCGCCGATCCGATGATACAGGAGACGGACGGTCATCCCCCGATCGACCCCGTTGCCGCCCCGCGCCTTCGGCAGCGACTGTCCCGGTTGCCGGGCGCAATCCGAGGGCCCCGCACCCGTCCGGGCCTCGATATGCCGGATCATGTCCTTCCGGGCCCGCTCGTAGTCCTTCAGATGGTCCTGGCCGCGGCGGTAGCTGACGAGCCAGCGACGCGGGACGCGGTAGGCCGACGTCACCCGCTTGGTGATGACGCCCCGACGGCCATGGGTCAGCTTGCCAAAGAAGTTCCAGTCCTCGAGGAAATCCAGATCCGCGTTGACCCGGCCCGCCCCCAGCGCGTCGCGGCTGGAGAACAGCACCGTGTGGATCGGGAAGTAATTCGTCTGCAGCATCCCCGCGTCGGTGAACTCCCAGTCGTACCAATCCGGCAACTGGTAGCGACCGTCCTTGATGCGGCCCTGGCGGCGGTCGGCATATACCCGGGCGGACCAGGCCGCGCTGTAGGACGCCCCGGTGTCGATGCCGTCGCGCACCAGCGTCTCCACATGATCGAGGAAGAAATAGTCGTCGTCGTCGAGGAAGACGCAATGCGAACCGCGGGCCGCCGCCATCGCGAGGTTGCAGGCATGGGACCGGCCGACCCGGGCGACGGAAATGTAGCGGATCGGGAAGCCTTCCATGATGTAGCGGCGGGCGAGAGGCGCGATCTCCTGGCTGCCATCCTCGACGATGACGACCTCGATGTTCGGATAGGTCTGACCGAGCGCGGAGCGCAGCGCGAATTCGAAGCTTTCCGCCCGTCCCGCGGTCACCCGCATCAGGATCGAGACCTTGACCCGGTCGCTCCGCGACCGGCGCTTCGCAGCGAGCCTGTCGAAATCGACGACGAAAGGCCGGCGCCATTCGAAGTCCAAACCGTTATGAGCCGCAGGGACGACTTTTCGCCCGCGAACCAGATCCCTGAGAAAGCGGCGGACGGCGTGCCGGGCGATTGTCGCGAGGCGGCGCGTTCCTTCCCGGCGCCCCTTGACCCTCAGATACCAGGACAGAGAACGCATTCGGCTTCGGATCGGCAGCACCAGCGCCATATAGGGGCGCTTGGACAGCATCAGGAGCCAATAGGCCTCAAGCGCGCCGAGAGCCATCACCTCCCTATCGCGGCTCGCGTCAACCTTGTGGTGGACGAGGGCATGGGGATTGAAGGCGAGCCGATAGCCGCGCGACCGAAGCCTGAGCGACAGTTCAACATCCTCTCCGTACATGAAGAGAACGGGATCGAACCCGCCGACGGCCGCCAGCGCCTCACGGTCGAAGGCCACCAGACAGCAGGCGACCCAGGCCGTCTCGTAGGTCGCAGGGTTATAGAATTTGGGATGCTCGAACGGGAACTGGCGGGCCTCCACGGCGGCGCAGTCGGGCACGGCGGTCACCGCGAACTGGATCAGTTTGACCAGTGTGTCGGCGTAGAACTCGATGTCGACATTCGCGACGACGAAATAGGGCGAACTCGCGCGCCGCAGATTCCGATTATGCCCCTGGCCAAAACCGAGATTTGCCTGCTCGCCGATCGAGACCTCGCGAAGACGCCGCCCGGGTCCGGCCTCGAATTCGGCAAGGAGCCGGGCATCCTCCGGTTCGGTACAATGCCGGGTGACGTATAGGGCGATCTTGTCGAGGGGATAGTCCTGCGCGATCAGGCTCGCGAAAAAATCCGGGAGATGCTGCGCAGAACGGAAAGTGACGATGGAAATGTCGATGTTCGGCAACGCCTCGATACTGACGTCCCCATCCAGGATCCCGCGCACCGCCGCGGTCGGCAGCAGCGGCTCATGCAGGCGGTCCGCGCGAATCGAGGGCGCGCCGAGAGCGTTCGTGACGTAGGAGACCGTACCCAGACCGTGGGGCGCCGGTGGCTCCTCGACGTCGTTGAATGTGGTTGAGGTCACGTCTTCCATCAGGCGTCGGCCATCCCGAGTTACCTCGAAGAGCGGCATCGCGTTGGCGACGCGGGCGTGAAATCGTTCATTTACGTTTCGTTAGGATATTACATCAGCGATGCCGATCGGCCAATCGCGCATTCAATAAAATTTTCTCCATGTTTGTTAACCCTATCCAGGTCGGTCCAAAACGATCGAACGCCGCCACCCGCCGATGGTGAACATTCTGCCCAGATATCCGAGATATCGGAACGCCGCGCCCGGCGTGAGCCCCCGTCGGGAGACCAGCCGCGCGGAAACGCGTACTGCCGGTTCGACGGAAAATGCGAGCCAGGCAACATAGAGCGCGGCCAGAAGCCCCCAGTGTTTCCGGGCGTAGACGATGCGGCTATGCGAATTGTAGGCGAGCCGCAGCGCCAATGCGGAAGGGTCGAAGGCGTCGATCGCATGCGTGAAACCGGCAGCGGGCTCGAACGCCACCCTGAAGCCGGCCTCCCATACCCGCCGGCACAGGTCGACCTCTTCGTAATAGAGGAAGAAACGCGTGTCGAAGCCGTCGAGCTGCACGAAGACGTCGCGCCGGACCGCAAGAAAGGCGCCGATGACCTGGTCGACAGCACGTGCTTCCCTCAGCTCGGAGAGCGCCATCCGGCAGCCGCGGCCGCGCAGTCCCGGCAGTCTGTCGAGCGCAAGCGCCTCGACGGTCAGCCGCCAGGGGGTCGGGAAGCGCCAGCAGGCAGGCAGTTCCCGCCCCGACCGGTCGATCATGCGACCGCCGACGATGCCAACCCGCCCGTCCGGGTCGGAGAACAGTCGTGCGACGGCGGTCAGAGCGTCTTCGTGCGGCCAGGCATCGCCGTTCAGGAACAGGATGTGAGGCGCGCCGCCGCGCGCGGCGCCCAGGTTGCAGGCCGCCCCGAACCCCAGGTTGCGGCCGGGTCGGACGAGCTCGACCCGTGCCTCCAGCCACCGAAGCAGATCCTCCGGCGGAGGGTCGAGACTGTTGTCGAGCACGACGAGGCGCCCGTTCCCTGGGGCGGGGCCGTCCGGGTCCAGCGCGAGTGCGGCCCGGGCATGCTCGACGCAGGCGCGCAGCTTGTCCCAGCCGTACCAGTTGACGATGACGATATCGCAGCCGGCGACATCCGCCCTACCCGTCTCGCTCCGCCCGTGTGCCCCCGGTCCCGCAACCAAGGGGTCAGCCCGTCGTGCCCGACTTGCGCGGCTCCTCCGCTGCGGAAGCCTGCGGGGAAGACGCAGCCGGGGCCGACAGGGCAACCGGCGTCCCCTGCGGCGGCGGCGACGCGACAGCGGGGGCCTTGGGCCGCCTGGGGTTGACCTCCTCGTTGTAATAGGAGAGGGCGTCCGCGATCGGTCCCCGGAAGCGGATGTGCCCGCCATCCAGAACAAGGCCGTCGGTACACATTTCCTTGAGGGCATCCGCGTTGTGAGAGGCGACGACGACGATCGACGATCGTTCCGCCAAACCGTTCAACCGGGCCCGCGCCCGACCGATGAATTCCGCATCGCCCGCGCCGATCACCTCGTCGATGAGCAGGATCTCCCGCGTATGGGCGGTCGAAATGGCGAACGCGAGCCGCAGAAGCATGCCGCTGGAATAGGTCTGGGCCGGGAGATGGAGGTGCCCGCCCAGCCCGCTGAATGTGCCGACATCCTCCGCAACCGCCTCGACCTCCGCTTTCGTCATGCCAAGCGCGAGGCCGCGCAGGAGCATGTTTTCGTAGCCGGTCGATTCCATGGCGATGCCGAGCAGCATGTCGAGGGGGGCGGCGACCGACCCCTCGATCTCGGCGGTTCCGGACGACGGATGGTAGATGCCTGCGAGCACCCGCAGCAGGGTCGATTTGCCCGAACCGTTGCGCCCGATGATGCCGACACGATCGCCCGGCTTGAAATCGAGGTCGATGTCGATCAGGGCATGAACGACGACCCGCCCGGCATGTTCGAGCTGGATACGTTCGGACTTGAACTTCGAGAAGATGCGGTTGCGCAGGCTGCGGGCCCGACCGTCGTAGATCGGGAAATCGACATTCACACCCTTGAGGCGGATCGCCGTCATCGCCCTATACCCAGTACGCGATACGGTGACGGTAGCGGGCGTAGAAGGCATAGGCGCCCAGGCTTCCGACAACCGTGATCGCGATGACGACCGCCCAGGTTGTCAGGGGCGGAGGACTACCCAGCATGGGTCCGCGCACGACATCGAGGAAATAGGCAAAGGGGTTCAACGACGCCACGAGTTCCCCGCGGCTGCCGACCCCGTCCGGCATCCAGATGATCGGTGTCAGGAAAAACATGATCTGCATGACGGATGCGATCAGCTGCGGCACATCGCGGAACCGCGCACTGAGCGTGCCGAGGAACATCGATATCCAGTACCCGTTGATCATGATCAGCGCCAGGCCGGGGATGGCGAGAAGCGCGGTCCAGCCGAAATTCTGCGGCGGGAAGATCAGGAGCACGACGAAGAAGACGACGATATTGTGCGCCAGGATGAGCCCGTTGCGCACGACGACACGCACGACATGCACGCTTAGCGGCAGGGATTGCTGCAGGATGAACCGCGAGGCCTGGATGAAGGTCTGGCAACCGTCGATGACCAGGCTCGACATCAGCTGCCACAGGACAAACCCGCCGGCGAGATAGGGCAAATACCGTTCGACATCGGCGTTGAAGAAATTGGCGTAGAGCATGCCGATGCCGAAGACGAAGAACGCATGCGAGAGGGTCAGCCAGAACTGGCCGAGCCGCGACCGCCGATACCGCCCCCGGAGGTCCATCCACCCCAGCACGAGGGCCAGATACATCATTGGCCTGATCGAAGCGGGAATGACGGCGAAGCCGGAGGAGGAGGTTGTGTCGTTCATTATCGGACGCTGGGAAAGGGCGCGCACCGCCGCGGCGCGTATTGGCGCAAGCTGTTCCACTTCCGGGCCGCCCCGTCAAGTGCGGCACCCAAGTGCGGTACCGGGAAGCAACCCGGCGGGTGCGGGGCCTTGACAGCCGCTACGGGATCGGCGGGACTTACCCGCGCGGGCAGCCGCCCGCGTTGGCCGAGGCAACCTTCGCGCACCGGATGCCCTCCACTCCGCGCATACTCTTCGTCGTCGACCGTCCGGAACTGAACGGCGGCAACAAGCAGATCTCGCTCTTCGCAGAAGCGCTCGCCCGGGAGGGATACGCGGCCGCGGTCGCCGCCCACGGCCCGCGCCCCGGCTGGATGGATTTCGACGGCGCCTATTACGATGCGGAAACGCGGGAACTGGAACAGGCCGGCCATTTCGATCTCGCGATCTTCACCTATGTCTTTTCCTACCGGTTGCGGCCACGCATCGCGTGCGCCCGGATGGCGCATTTCTGCCAGGGGTTCGAGGGTTTTGCCCCGCACCTCGCGGAGCAGGCAGGAGAAATCGAGGACTTCTACCGGGCCATTCCGGACACGATCTGCGTGACGGAGAAACTGGCGGACCTGTGCCGCACCCGGTTCGGCAAACGCTGCGCCGTCCTGCCGCCGATCGTCGAGGATCGGTTCGCGCCCATGGACCGGGCGCCGCCCGGCGCGGTCAAGCGGGTGCTGGTTCCCGGCATCTACGAAATGTACACGAAGGGTGTCCGCCAGGCGCTCGACGCCCTCGCCCTCGACGCTTCCCGCACGCCTGTCGAGGTCGTGCGCCTGTCGACATTTCCACAGTCGGACGAGGAGCGCGTGCGCTATGCCCCCACCCGCTTCCTCTGCGGCGAGAGCCCGGCGGGCGTCGCCGAGGCAATGCGCGACATGGACCTGACGGTTACCTTGCCGACTGGCGAGGAGGGTTTTGGGCTGCCGGCACTTGAAAGCCTGGCGAGCGGTATTCCCGTTGTCTGTTCCGCGACCGACGCCTATCGCGACCTGCTCGCGTCGGGTGCGGCACGTACGGCGGAGCCGGCGACGGTGGAGAACTATGCCGATCTGATTGACCGGGTGCTGCGGACGCCGTCCCTGTGGCACGAAATGCGGCTTCGGGGCATCGAGATAGCCGCGACCTACCGGTTGTCGTCCTGTCGGGTGCAGATCGCCGCGACGGTCGGCGCAATGCTTGCCGCGGCGCCCGAGCCGCCCGCCTCCGACCGGCGCGACGTGCCCAGAAAAAGAAAATTTAACCTATTTGGCAGACGCCATTCAAATTGATGGACCGCGCCATGCGGCAGGGGCAAGGCAAAGCGACACCCGCCGTTTCGCCGAGGTTCAGGCATTTGAACTCAAAGGATATGGTACACATTCGATACCGCCTCCCCACTGGCCGGCCGGCCGGCGGCGGGCCTCCCGGCCATGGAATTAATTATATCCAGCGCCCGGTTATTGGCGGTATTGTTGACGTTACGCGACCGAGTTACGGACTGTCGGGAACATTTTATGCCGCATGACTTAGAGGGCAGCCGACGGCGCGGGGCCGATACCGCCATGGCCGAGGCCCCAGACGGGGGAACTGCCAAACGCAATTCGGATCGGATGTCGCGGGCCGGCGGCGCCGACCCCCTGAAAGTGCTCGCGCTGACCAAGTACGACAACATGGCCGCGAGCAGCCGCTACAGGTTCCTGAATTACGTGCCGCTGCTCGAAGCGTCCGGCATCGACGTTACCGTCGCGCCGCTGCTCAGCAACGATTACGTCGCGCGCCGCCAGACGAACCGACGGGTCCGCTGGCCGGAAGTCGGCGGCGCCTTCCTGCGCCGGTTCCGGACGATCCTGAAATCCCGGCGCTTCGACGTCGTCTGGCTGGAGGGCGAGCTGTTTCCAAAACTGCCCGCCCTGATCGAACGGTTGCTGAACCAGCTCGACATCCCCTTCGTCGTGGACATCGACGACGCCATCTTCCACGCCTACGACCATCACCCCTCGACGCTCTATCGCGCGATGATGGGCCGCAAGATCGACGTTGTGATGAGCCGCGCACAGGCGGTCATCGCCGGCAATGCCTATCTGGCACGGCGGGCTCAGCAGGCCGGAGCGCGTCACGTGGTCCAGGTCCCGACGGCGATCGATCACGTCGCCTATCTTTCGGCGCTGGGCGAAGAGCGCCCCGCGGCGGGCCGGAAGAACGGACGGCTGACGATCGGCTGGATCGGGTCGCCGGTCACCGCGCACTACCTGCGTCACCTGGAGGAACCCCTCGCCCAGTTCACCAACGAACGGGAATCGGATCTCGTCCTCGTCGGCGCCGGGGATGTCGACCTGAAGGTCGATCGCCTCGTCAAGCGCCCCTGGTCGCCGCAGCGGGAGCTTTCCGACATCGCCTCCTTCGACATCGGCATCGCACCGCTGGCCGATGGCGCGTGGGAACGGGGCAAATGCGGCCTCAAGGCGATCCAGTATATGGGCATGGGCGTGCCGGTCGTCGCCTCGGACTGCGGCGCGCTGCCGGCGATCCTCGGGGAACAGCCGGCAACGGGTCTTCTCTACAGGGACGACGCCGAATTCTACGACTGCCTCGACAGGCTCGCCGAGGACAGAGGCCTGCGGTCCCAGTTGGGCGAGAACGGGCGTCGCCGTGTCGAGGAGGAATATTCGATCCACCGGTGGGCGGGCATCGTGGCAGATACCCTGCGGGGCGCTGCCTGACAGCCCACAAGCGCCATCCATTTCCGCCGCCAGGGGACAGAAGGGCAGCAGCATGATCGAGCTCTACACCACGGGCGCGCCGAATGGCCGCAAGATCACCATCTTCTGCGAGGAGGCCGATCTTCCCTACCGGGTCCATGTCGTCGACCTCTACCGGCAGGAGAACCGTCACCCGGACTTTCTGGCAATCAATCCCAATGGCCGCATACCGGCCATCGTCGATCCCGACGGCCCCGGCGGGTCGCTGACGCTGTGGGAATCAGGCGCGATCCTGCAATATCTGGCGGACAAGACGGGACGATTCCTGCCCGAGGGCGCAGCGCGCTGGGAAAGCCTGAAGTGGCTTTTCTTCCAAATCTCCCACGCGCCCTACTGGGGCCTGGTGCACATGTTCCGCTATGCCGCCCCGGAACCTGACCGCTTCGCCATCGATCGCTATTCGCGGGAAACCCGGCGCCACTACCGCCTGCTCGACACCCGACTGGGGGAGGCGCCCTATCTGGGCGGCGCGGATTACTCCATCGCGGACATGGCCCTTTTCCCCTGGGTCGAGTATGCCGAATGGCATAGCCAGCAACTCGACGACCATCCCAACCTCGCCCGCTGGTTCGCCGAGGTCGGCGCCCGACCGGCGGTACAGCGGGGGCGGGCCAATCCGTGGCCGAGCGACCGGTGGGGGCCGTCGGAAGAGGGCCGCCGAGCCTTCGAGATCATCCAGACCCGCATGAACGACCCGGCCTTCGCGCCGGACATCTAGCCGCTTTCTAGCGCCCGTCCGCGTAGCCGGCCTTCTGCAGCCCGTCGACCAGATGTTCGAGGTCCTGCGGCGCCGCGTTCCATTTGGTCAGTTCGGCGCGAGGATCGAAACCGGGTTTCAGGTCCAGCACCAGCCGAAGCGCCTCACCCGCCTCCGGCCGGCCCAGCTGGCCGAGCGCGGCGGCACGCAGGAGATGCGTCCAGTAAAAATGCGGCAGGCTGATCCGCTCGACCCCGGCAAGGACATCTTCATAGGCGCCGCGGTCGTAGTCGTACCGGACCGAACTGAAATAGTACCAGCCGGGATGCAGCGGATTGAGCGCCCGGGCACGCAGCGACAGTTCCACCCCCCGCTCGAACTCCCCCATGAAGGCGAGATAGTGCCCGATATCGGCCAGGATCTCCGGGTCGTTCGGGTTGAGATCCAGCGCCCGGCGGGCCTCGGCCTCGAACTTGTCGTTCTCGCCCCGAAAGAAATGGACGATGGCGAGCCAGCAATGGGCGTAGGCATTCTGCGGATCGAGCGCGACCGCCGCCTCCGCCATGGCGAGCGCACGAGCGACCGGGTCCGGACGGGGGTTGGAGTCGAACCGATGCTCGCCGAGATAGACGTTGGCGAGGAGCGCGTGGGCGTCGGCGTTGCCCGGGTCGAGTTCGACCGCCTTTTCCAGCAGGTCCCGCGCCTCGGCATGCATTTCCGCCGACAACAGGGTCGTGTAGCGGCGCGCCCGCAGCACGCAGTCATACGCATCGAGTTCGGCTGGCCCTTTTCGGAGCGCGCGCTGCAGTGCGACGTCCTGCATCCGAACGCCCAGGGTCGCGGCGATCGTCCGCGTCAGTTCGTCCTGTACCGCGAATATGTCCTCCATCTCGCGGTCGTAGTTGTCCGCCCAGAGATGGACGCCCGTCACCGCGTCGCTCAGCTGGGTGGTGATGCGAACGCGCCCGCCGGCACGCCGCACGCTGCCCTCGACGACATAGCCGGCACCAAGTTCCTCGCAGAAGGCGGCGAGACTGAGGGCGCTCTTGCGGAACTGGAATGACGAGGTGCGGGCAATGACCAGCAGGTCACGGAACCGGGACAGGTTGGTGATGATGTCTTCCGTGAGACCGTCGGCGAAATAGTCGTCCACCTCCGCGCTCCGATTGTCGAACGGCAGCACCGCGACGACGGGCCGGTCCGCCGCCTGGGCGGGAGCCAGGCGCCGATACACCGCCGTGCTCGCCTTGAGCGCGGCCATGCCGTCCGGCGGCGGCTCCGGCTCCGGTGACGCGGGGGCGGCCATTCGCTCGCCCGTGCCCGCCTCCACTTCCCGCGCCTCACCGACGAATCGGAAGCCCCGGCCATGGACCGTCCGGATCAATCGCTGTTCGCGCCCGTCGTCGCCCACCGCCTGGCGGGCCGCCTTGAGGCAGGTCGAGATGGTCGCCTCCGACACCACACGTCCGCCCCAGATGGCGTCGACCATTTCGTCGCGCGAGACGACCCGGTCCCGGTGCCGGATCAAAAAGTGCAGGAAATCGAAAACCTGGGGTTCGATCCGGCTCGCCGTCCCGTTCCGTCGCAATTCATAGAGCCCGGCATCGAGCTCCCATTCGCCGAAGACGAAGATCATCGAATACTGGCGACCTGCCCCTGTGGTTCGGTGCGCCGGTCCGCGCCGCAGCCGCTTCGGCCTTCGATATTATTTGCCCCAGCCGCCGTGTCGAGCGGCTTCGCCCGCGCGCGCGGATACACCCCCTGATTTTCCCCCGATTCTCTCACGATTTCCGCAGCCTTCCTCACACCGCCCTCAGGCCCCCCTCAAGCTTGGGATCGGCGCATCCGGTATTTCTTTCCCTGCGTTTCGGGGCGGTCCCGGACGCCTCAGCCAACTGCCAGACCGAAAGGAAAGATCCATGCCGCTCGTCGATATCCACGTCATCGAAGGCGTTTTCACCCCGGAGCAGAAGAAGGACATGATCGAGAAGGTCACCGACACCATGGTCGGCATCGAAGGCGAGAGCCTGCGCGGCGTGACCTGGGTCCGCGTGAAGGAGGTCGCCAGCGGCGACTGGGGCATCGGCGGCAAGGCGCTGACCGCCGCCGACGTGAAGGCCCTCCAGGGCGCCTGAGGCGCCGCGACCACCCCGGCCGGCCGTGGATCCCCGCGGCCGGCCGACGTTTCCGGCAGACGCAAGGAGCCGATAGGATGGTCCTCCTCCGTATTTCCGCCGTCGTCGCGGGCCTGCTGGCCGCGGCGCCCGTGATCGCAGCCATCGCGGCCTACGCCTGAGCCGCCTGAGCCTGAGCGGCCTGTGACCGAACGGCTTGCATCTCAGCCGCCGCCACCCGCCTCAGGGCGTCTCCCCCAGCGCGCGCAGACGGGCGCGGCTGTCCGTGTCCCCCGGGTTCAGCTTGAGCGCCATCCTATAGTCGCGGATGGCGTCCGTCCGACGACCGAGGGCTTCATAGATATGTCCGCGGGTATTCCGGTAATCGGCGTCCTTCGGCTTCAGCACGACGGCGCGTTCGATGTCCGGCAGGCCCTTGGCCGCCTGTCCCATCTTGTAATAGGCCCAGGCGCGGTTGTTGTAGGCGTCCGCAAAAACGGGATCGAGGCGGAGCGCTTCCGCCAGGTCGCGAAGCGCCGCCTCATAGCGTTTGAGCAATGTCCGGGCATATCCGCGATTGCTGTAGGCGAGCGCGAATTTCGGATCGAGGCGGAGGGCCTCGGAGAAATCCTTCACCGCGTCCGGATACCGTTCCAGGGCAATCAGGACGAGCCCGCGATTGTTGTGCGCCAGCGCGCTCTTCGGATCGAGCCGCATTGCGAGGCCGAAGTCCCGCAGCGCCATATCCATTCGGCCGGTGTTGTAATGAGCATTCCCCCGGTTGATCGCGGCCTGGGCGAACTTCGGGTCGAGGCGGAGCGCCTCGGTGAAGTCCCGCACCGCGAGGTCGCGCTTGCCGATTTCCGCGTAGGTCAGTCCCCGGTTGTTGAGGATCGACGCCCGGTCCTTTGCGGACAGCCCCGTCCCGGACAGGAGGGTCGTGCAAGCCGGGATCGCCTCCGTCGGCTTTCCCTTGATGCAGGTCTCCCGGTCGAGCTTGTCGTCGGCCAGTGCGACGGAGATGGACAGAGATAGAAAGACAAACGCCAAGAAGCCTTTCATCGATTTTGCTTTCTTCAGGTAGCCGGTTCGGCGTATCGCGAGGTGCTGGCAGAAGGATCGATCTGGTCGTCGCGAAGACTTCGCGCCATCTTGGGCTTTCTCCGACCCATCGGCCGCCGATCCTGCGCGGCGAACACCAAAGGCAGCATACCCACGTGGCTTCCAGGAATACCAGTACGCCGGCCTGCGAGGACGCCGCCGCGTATGTCCCGACGTCGGAGCATCTCGGGACGATATTGCGCACGGCAGAGGGGCCACGGGTCACGGTCGCCTGGCTGATGGCCGCCCTGGGCGAGCGATCCTTCGGCCTGACCTTGCTGCTGATGGCGCTTGTGGCGCTGATCCCCGGTGCGTCGACCGTCATCGGCCTGCTCATCGCCTGGCCGGCGATCCAGATGATCCTCGGTCACCACACGCCCGTGCTGCCCGGACTGTTCGCCCGCAGGAAGATCGCGGTCGCGCGCCTCGAGCGTGCCGTTCGTTTCGCGGTGCCACGCTTGCGGTGG
>CAYGKX010000022.1:0-14468 GCA_964350225.1 uncultured Rhodospirillaceae bacterium
ACGGTCGTGACAGAATGGGCTGCCATCTGCGCCTATCTCGCCGATGCTTTTCCGCAGGCGGGACTGGCGACGGCGCCCGCCGAAAGAGGCGCCTACTACCGCTGGCTTTTCTTCGGGGCGGGGCCGCTCGAACAGGCCGTCGTCAACCGGGCGCTGGGGGTCGAGGTGCCGTCCGACAAGGAGCGGATGGCCGGCTACGGCACCTACGAAAGAACCCTCGATACGCTGGAGGTAGCGGTGACGGGAGACGGTCATGTCGCCGGCGACAGCTTCTCCGCCGCCGATGTCTATGTCGGGTCCCACGTCGGATGGGGGATGCTGTTCGGCGGAATCGAGAAACGGCCGGCCTTCGAACGTTATTGGGAGCGTGTCAGCAGCCGTGCCGCTCATCGGAGAGCAACCGAACTCGACGACGCGATGGCGGCGGAACAATCGGCGGGGTGACAAGGAGGGGGGAGCGGCCCGCCCGGATTGCAGCGCCCTGAGGCTGCTGGGCAGGCGGCGTGTCTTTGCTTAAGGTTCGACGAGCAGTATGCGTACCGGCACGATCGTTTGCGATGCGACGCGATGCGGATTGCGAGATGAGCACGGCTGCGAGAGATACCTGGACCCGAGAGCCCGAAATGTCGGTGGTCGTGCTGTCCTATCGCGGCCGCCCGACCCTTTTCGATGCCGTACGCTCCCTCCGCGATCAGGACGTCCCGCTCGAAATCGTCGTCGTGAATTCGGCGGGTGGGGAGGTGCCGCGCCGCCTGGCCGAGGCCGGGCTCGATGTCCAGGTTATCGACGTCGAGCACCGGCTTTTTCCCGGTGGCGCTCGAAACCTGGGTATCGCCGCTACCCGCGCCCGCTTCGTCGCGTTTCTTGCCGACGATTGCATCGCCCGTCCGGGCTGGGCCCGTGCCCGATTGCGCGCTCACCGGGGAGGCAGCGCCGCGGTCGGGAGCGCGCTCGACTGCGACCGGCCCGCTCATCCCATCTCCCTCGCCGCGCATCTCAGCCTTTTCAACAAGCGTATGCCCCGTACCCGCGCGGCTGAGGCACTCCGCTACGGGGCCTCCTACGACCGCCGCCTGTTCGAAGACTACGGCCTTTTTCGCGACGATATGGAAGGCGGTGAGGATACCGAGTTCCACAGCCGGCTGCCGGACGCAAAGAAGCCCGGCTGGCATCCGGAGGTTGTGACCGTCCATCGAGGGCCGTCGGGCCTGGGTGCCTTCCTGTCGGACCAGTTCCGGCGCGGCCGGCGGAACGCGGAGGCATGGCAGGCCATGGGACGGATGACAAAGGGCCGCGTGGCGCGCCAGGTCGCGGTTCGGATCGGCTGGATCGTCCGGCGCTCCCCCAGCCTTGTGGAACGGCGCTATGTCTGGGCCGCCTATCTGGCGGTACCGCTGATCGTCCTGGGCGGTCTGATCTATGCGCTCGGCGCATCGACGGCGCGGAGTGCGTCGCCGGAGGCGGCATCGGCGGGCCGGCGGCGTTCGACATGATCGAATTGCGCATCGACCCGCGGCCACGGCCCTGGTACCGCCGGCGACGTCCCCCGCACGTGCTCGCCGTTTTCTCCTTCCGCTACGACGCTCATCTCGTGCCGGCGATGCTGCAGGACATCCGGCCGCTCACGGACGGGTGGGTCGCCTACGACGACAGGCGGGGAGACGGGGTGTTCAGCAATGAGGTCGACAGGCGCGTCGCTCTCCTGTCTGCCGCACGCGAGGCCGGGGCGACGTGGGCGCTGGCGATCGATCCCGACGAGCGGTTCGAGAAGGGGCTAGAGGACAAGATCGACCGTCTGACCCGCTGGAACAGGGCAGCCGCCTACAGCTTTCGCCTGCGCGAAATGTTTGCGCCGGACAGCTACCGGGTCGACGGGATCTGGGGACAGAAGCGCATGGCGCGTCTGCTGAACCTCACCGGCGGGGTCAACCGCCCGGCAGGGGACCTTCATCTGCCGTGGCAGAGTTTCGTCGCCCCGGCGCGGGTCCGGCATACGGATATCAATCTGTATCACCTCAAGATGATCACCCGGGAACGCCGGCAGGCGCGGGCCGATCTTTACAATCACCTGGATCCGGACCGTCGCATGCAGCCTGTCGGCTACGACTATCTGGCCGACGAGACTGGCGTGGTGCTGGAGCGCATTCCCGGCGGACGGGAGTTCCGGCCCGCCCATGACGAGGACGGCGGCCTCTGGATGCCATCGGTCCGGGCCGGCTGAAAGAACCGGAAGCGGTACGGGCACCGGGCGGTCCGCATAAAGAGACTTTACCGTTCGAAAACCATCGGCGTGGTTGGCTTCGTCCATGCGCGTCCTTGTCCTCACGCATAATTTCAAGGACTTCACGGGGTCCGAGATTATTGCCCTGGAGGTCGCCGAATGGTTCCGGAACCAGGGCGATTCGGTGACGGTCGGGGCGAATTATGTCGGTGGTCCCTTGCGCGGCCACCTGCCGCGGGAGGTCGCGTTGAGCGACCGGCCGGAACGGTTGCCGGTCGCGGAGTTCGATATCGTCTGGTGTCAGCACAACATGCTGGCGCAATTCTCGGCGGCGTCGCTCAGGCGGTTGGCGCGCCACGTCCGTCCGCCTCTGGTCGTTCTCGTGTCGCTCTCGCCCTACGAACCCTATGAACGAATCGTGGGCTCGCTACAGCGTGCGGTTTCGGCGGAGGTCATGGTCAATTCGCCGGAGACCGGACGGGCGGTGCGTGCTCAATTCGCGCGCAAAGGCGATCCCCCGCCCGATATGCAGGTCTTTCACAATGCCGCTCCTGACGTTTTCTGGACGACCGGGGACGCGGCGCCCGGACGGGCACGCGGCTCCCTGCGTAGCCTGACCGTCGTCAGCAATCATCCGCCGGACGAACTCATGAAAGCCTTGGCGATGCTGCGTCGCCGGGGTATTGCGGTCCGACTGATCGGCTCGGCAGGCGATTGCAGGCGGGTCCTCCCACGGGATATCGCGGAGACGGATGCCGTCATATCCATCGGCAAGACCGTGCCCTATGCACTCGCCGCCGGGACCCCAGTCTTCATATACGACCATTTCGGCGGGGACGGATGGCTGACGCGGGCAAACTACGCGCGGTCCCTGGACCGGAATTTCTCGGGCCGGCCAAGCTGCCGGCGGCTCTCGGGCGACGCCCTGGTCCGCGAGCTTGTCGGGGGTTTTCACCAGGGGTTCGAGGAGCTGGCGCAGCTTCGCGCGACGGTTCATCGGCGCGCCTTGACCCTGGACAGCCATCTGCGTGCCCTGCGCGCCCGCGCCGATACCGGGCAGGCGGTTAACGGGATGGCCGCCACCACCGCAGCGACGCGGCTCCGGCTCGGCTTCGCCCTATCGCCGGTCCGGGCACGGGTGCTCAAGCGCCGCTATCGCGCAGCCATGCGCACCATCGTCGGTCCCTGACGCCACGGGCCCTTGACATTCTCGCCGGGCGCCGTCGACCATTCGGCCCGCCATCGGACGGCGACGGATGGGGAACGACGAGGGGGAAATGGCGTCACATACCGAGAGCGAAGTCACCGTTGCCGGTCATACGATCCGTGTCCTGCGTGGCGGGTCGGGGCCGACGATGCTTTACCTGCATGGGGCGGGCGGCCTAGGCGGCTGGGCGCCCTATATGGACGGCCTCGCGGCGAGCTTCGACCTCATCGTCCCGGAACATCCCGGGTTCGGGGCCGGGGAGGATCCGCCCTGGCTCGATACCATCCACGACGAAGCCTATTTCTACCTGGGTTTCCTCGACGCGCTCGACCTGACGGACGTCCATCTGGTCGGCATGTCGATCGGCGGCTGGCTGGCCGCGGAGATCGCTGTCCGCAACACCTCCCGCCTGAAGAGCCTGACCCTGTGCGGTGCCGCAGGCAATCATGTGAAGGGCGTCAAGAAGGGCGACTTCTTCCTGTGGCAGCCGGAGGAACGGGTGCGCAACAGCTTCCACGACCAGGCCGTCGCGGACAAGGTCCTCGCCCAGCCGGTCGACGAGGCGCAACAGGTTATCAATCTGCATAATGCCCGGACGACAGCGCTCCTCGCCTGGCAGCCGCGGCTCTACGATCCGCATCTCCGCAAATGGCTTTGGCGCGTCGACATCCCGACCCATGTGATCTGGGCCGACGACGACAAGATCCTGCCGCTCGCCTACGGCGAGGAATATGTCCGGCTGATCCCCGGCGCCGAGCTGAGCGTGATCGAGGCGTGCGGCCACCTCATGCATGTCGAGAAGCCGGAGGTCTTCGCCCGGACCGTCACGGACTTCATCCAGGGAGTGGCGAAATGAGATTCACCCTCTTCCACCTTATGCCCTATGCCGACCTCGACCTGTCCTATACAGACACCTACAACAGCGCCTGGACGACGCTGCCGAACAGCTACTACGACCCGAAGAAGGGCGCGAAGCTCTACAACCGCTATCTCGACGAGCTCGAGTATGGCGAGGAGCTCGGCTACGACATCCTCGCGGTGAACGAGCACCACCAGAACGCCTACGGCATCATGCCGTCGCCGATCGTGACCGCCTCCGCGCTGGCGCGCCGGACGAAGCGGGCGGAAATCGCCATTATCGGTAACGCCATCCCGCTGCGCGAGCATCCCCTGACGATCGCCGAGGAACACTCGATGATCGACAACATCACCGAGGGCCGGCTGATCAGCGGCTTCGTTCGCGGGATCGGCGCCGAGTATCATTCCTGGGGCGTGAGCCCGGCCCAGTCCCACGAACGGTTCCACGAGGCCCACGACCTCATCATCCAGGCCTGGACCCGCCCGGGTCCGTTCGAGTTCGAGGGCAAGCACTATCACTTCCAGTATGTGAACGTCTGGCCGCGGCCCTACCGCACGCCGCACCCGCCGATCTGGATCCCGTCGCAGGGGTCGCAGGAGACGATCGAGTGGGCGTCCCACACCGACCGGCGCTACATGTACTGCCAGACCTTCAGCGCCTGGGACACGGTCAAGCGCTTCCATCAGATGTACAAGGATGCCGCGGCCGATCAGGGCTGGGAGGCCGGCGGCGACCGGCTCGGCTGGCTCCTGCCGATCTATGTCGGCGAGACCGATGCCTCGGCGATGGCCGAGGCCAAGGTCCACTTCGAGAATTTCCGGAACAAGTTCCTGCGCATGCCGCTCGAGATGCTGCTGCCGCCCGGCTATCTGTCGCTGGGCTCCCACGCGCGCGTCGTCGGCGCCAAGAAGGCGCAGAGCAGCGAAATGACGGCGGAGCAGGCGGATGCGGACGGCCTGATCGTCGTGGGCGACAAGAATACCGTCCGGCAGCGGATCGAGTATTACTACAAGGAGATCGGCCTCGAGAACCTGTTGTGCCTGCACCAGTTCGGCACGCTGCCCGGCGACCTGACCCGCGCGAGCATGGAGCGCTTCGCCCATGACGTCATGCCGCACCTCCGGCCGCTCAAGGGTACGCCGACCGTGATGCCGACGCCGGAGGCGACGATCCAGGCGGCGATGGCGGCGGAATAGGGTGGCCGCGTCCGATAAGGAACCGCTCTGATCCGGTCAGGGCCGGGCGCCGTGGTTTGCTGCGAGGCGCGCGGGACCGACGTCGTCGCGGAATGTGTCAGGACGCAAGTGGAGAATGGCGTCGACGTCGTGGCCGACGGCGATTGTTCCGAGGCAGGCTTCTCCACTGATGCAGAAGAACCGCCTTTGAGGGTCCGGGACGCGCGCGGGCGAAATATACGACCGTCATCCCCAGGAAGGGGCCGCGCTGGCAACGAAGGCGCTCTGGTAGGAACGTTCGAGCCTGCCACCCCGCCCTTCGAGGCATTGCTGCGCGACGCACCTCAGGACGTGCTACCTCAGGACGTGCTATATGTGTGAGGGCTTGCGTGTCAGCCTTGACGCCCCCTGAGGTGCCAGCGAAGCGAGCCTCGAAGGACCCTGCAAGCGCGCACCGGCGCCTTCTTGGGATGTAGGGCGGATTACGGGAACCGAACGAGACCGAGATGGCCCAACCAGAACCGAGACAGCCGGAACCGAGCGTCGAGTTCGATCCCTATTCCCTCGCGGTCCAGGAAGACCCGTACCCCTTCTACAAGACCCTGCGGGACCATTATCCCGTCTACTGGAGCGAGAAGGGCGATTGCTGGGCCTTGTCCCGCTATGAGGACGTCGCCCACGCGGCCAGCCATCCGGAGCTTTATTCGTCCGCGCAAGGCAACATTCTCGACGACTTTCCGGGGCGTGCCGGCTCTTCCCTCGGGACGACCGACCCGCCCAAGCACAGCCATCTGCGGCGCATGATCAACGAGGTGTTCACCCGCCGCCGGGTGATGGCGCTGGAGCCGGAGATCCGGGCGCGGACGATCGCCCACACCGAGAACTTCATCCGCGACGGCGGCGGCTGCATCCTCGACGCCGTCACCGGCAGGATCGCGACAGACGTCATCGCCATCCTGCTCGGTTTCGAGGACGACGGGCAGGCCGACCTCAGGGGCTGGGTCAGCGCCGTCCTGCAACGGGACCCGGTGACGCGGCAACTGACCGACCACGGACGCGCCAGCCTGGAGGCGTTGGGCACCTACGTTCGGGCCGAGGTCGATCGCCGTTACTCGACCCCGTCGGGCGACCTGATCACCGGGCTGATCGAGGTCGAGGATGCCGGCGACCGCCTCACCCGGGACGAAATCGTCTGGCTGGTCTTCACCCTGATCGGCGCCGGCATCGAAAGTAGTTCCAGCGTCCTTGGAAACGGCATTGCTCTCTTGGCCGACCATCCCGAACAGCGGGCCCATCTGGCGGAGAACCCGTCTGCCATACCGCAAGGGATCGAGGAGATCCTGCGCTACGACACCTCCGCCCAGCGCTTCCGGCGGGTGGCGGTGGAGGACATCGAACTGCACGGCCAGCGCATCGGCAAGGGCGACAACGTGCTGCTGATGTTCGGTTCCGCCAACCGCGACGAACGCCAGTTCGACGACCCTGAACGCTTCGACGTCAGCAGGAAGCCGACCCGCCATCTCGGCTTCGGGCATGGCATCCATTTCTGCCTCGGCGGCGCGCTCGCCCGGTTGTCCGCCAAGGTCGTGCTGGAGGAATTGCTCGCCCGCATGCCCCGCTACACGGTGGACAAGGCGGGCGCGACACGCATGTCGTCGCCCACCTTCCGGGGCTTCACGCGCCTGCCTGTGTCGCCGGAGTAAGGAGGCGGTCGACCGGTCGGCGACCGGTGGCGTTATGCGTCGGCGGACGCGCCCGTGTGAACAAGACAGATAAAGCTGGCCCGTCATCCGACCCTTCGTGGTTCGACGGGCTCACCATGAGGAGGCTCAGGGTGAGGTTAGCCATTTTTTTTGAACTCCCCTCATCCTGAGCCTGTCGAAGGATACGATGACGGGCTATCAAGCAGACCCCGCTTCCCGTATGCCTTCGGCGCGAGGTTCGCACCCTCCTGCATAGCCCGGCCCTCTCTGCCTCCGCGTCTTCATGGTTCAAGTTTCCGTCTCACCCTGAGGCGGGCGCGCAGCGAGCCCCGACAGGCCTCCACGTCGTACCCATCGGCCGCCGCCGGCTACCACCCCCCGGTCGACAGCCATTCCTCCAGAAGTTCCATCTTCTCGACGGCCCAGAACGGCTCGCCGTCGACGCGGAAGAAGGGGGAGCCGAAGACGCCCGCCTCGAGCGCGGCGGCAACTTCGGCGCGCAGCAGCTCGCGGGCCTCCTCGCCCTCGACGGCGGCCGCCAGCGCTGCGGGGTCGAGACCGTGGCCCGCGCCGATCTCCCCGATGACCTCCGGCCGGGAAATGTCCTGCGCCTCCGTCCAGTAGGCGCTGTAGAGGCTGGCGGCGAAGGCCTTGTGCACGTCAGGTGCGTGCGCCTTGACCCACTGGAAGGCGCGGGCCGGGGCGAGCGGGTTCAGAACCGGTACTGCGTCCGCGCCCAGGAAGGCGAGGCCGTGCCGGCGGGCATAGCGGGCGGCGTCGCGCCGCACATAGTCGCCCTTCATCGGCGTGTCGAGGAGCGGCTTCAGCCCCATCACTTTCATCACCGAAACACCGAGGAGCATCGATCGCCACTCGACCGTGCGGCCGTGTTTCGCCGCGAGATCGTCGATGCGCAGGCTTGCGAACCAGCCGAAAGGCGAGATGAAGTCGAACCAGAACTCGATGGGGGGCTTGTCGTCGGACATCCTTGGGGGTCCCGGTAATGGCGTTCGGCGACGATCTTGCCAGTCCCGGCGGCGCCCTGGCCAGCCTCCCGCGTCGCCCTTGCCGCGATCCGCGGCACCTGCAACCCTGTGCCCCAGGGTCGAAACGAAAGGATCGGGACGTGGCGAAGACGGGTGCGAAATCGACGGCGAGCGAAGACCGCTGGCATCTCGGGCAGAGCGAGAAGGAGATGGCCTTCGCCGATTTCCAGCACGCCCTGATCTGTCTGTCGGAAGCCTTCTACCGCTTCATCGGCAACAGCCTGTCGGCGGTCTCCGGGGAGCCCAATCTGACGGGCCAGGATTCTGTGATCCTTCACGCCATCACGACGATGGACCGGCCGAAGAGCATTACGGAGCTTCAGCATTTCACCAATCGGACCGATGTCTCGAACATCCAGTACAGCGTCCGGAAGCTGGTCGGCGCCGGGCTGATCGAGAAGGCCCCGAAGGGGCAGGGGCGGGGCACCACCTACCGGGTGACGAAAAAGGGGCGGGCGATCGTCGACGCTCATGTCGCGGCACGGCGGGCGGTGCTCGACGAGTTTCCGGACAATGCCGGGACCCTGGAGGAGCGCATCGACAACGCCCGGAACCTGATGGTGATCATGACCGGGCTCTACGATCAGGCTTCGCGCCAGCTCACGACCAAGGACGGCGGAATTGCGCAAGCCGATATTAAAGAGTAAAATACTCAGTAATTTCAGATAAAGGGGCGACTCGATCACGCGCCCCGTGCCGACAGCCACATGGAGACGCATCCGATGGATCCATCAAGCCATCCCTACGCCACCGACCGGCTCAGGAGCCTCGTCGAGGATGCCCGTGTTCATCGCGACGTCTATGCGTCGCGCGAGGTGTTCGATCTGGAGATGGAACGCATCTTCGGCCGCGCCTGGCTTCTGATCGGTCACGACAGCCAGGTGCCGGAGCGGGGTGACTTCCTCGCCACCCGCATGGGGAGCCAGCCGGTCATGCTCGTGCGCCAGAAGGACGGCTCGACCAAGGTCATGTTCAACCGCTGCACCCACCGGGGCTCGACCATCTGCAGCGCGGAGCGGGGCCGGGTCAGCCAGTTCGTCTGCCCCTACCATGGCTGGGCCTACTCCCTGGACGGCGAGTTGCAGGGCGTGCCGGTGCCGGAAGGCTATGGCGAGACCGTCAGGGAGCGGATGGCCGGACTGGGCCTGCCGGCGGTGCCGCGGCAGGAGACCTATCGCGGCTTCGTCTTCGCGAGCCTCGCCGAGGACGGGCCGGGCCTCATGGAGTTCCTGGGCCCGCTCAAGGCGTCTTTCGACGACCTGGTCGACCGTGCGCCCGACGGCGAGGTCGAGGTCGCCGGCGGCGTCTCGAAGCATGTCTACGAGGGCAACTGGAAGTTCGTCCTGGAGAACCATCTGGATGCCGTCCACCCGCGCTTCGTCCATGCCTCCTCCGTCGCCGCGGCGAACGAGCAGTCGGACGAGGCCTTCACCGACGGCACCGGCGAGGTCGCCCTGCGCCAGATGCGCCAGAACGGCGCGCCCAATGAGGTGTGGGAGAAGACGGGCCTGTGGGTCGCGCCGAACGGCCACGGCTGGATGGGCGACTACCACGACGACAAGAAGCTGATGACCAATTCCGGCGACCCGGTCCATGCCGAATATATCCGCCGGATGGAGGCGGCCTACGGCGCCGAGGAGACCCGCCGGATCCTGGGCGAGACGCGCTGGAACTCCATCGTCTTTCCCAACGTCTCCTTCATGAGCCAGTTCGGCCAGCTCCGCATCGTCCACCCGCTCGCGGTCGACCGGACGGCGGTCTACACCTATGCCTTCCGCCTGAAGGGCGCGCCGGAGGAGATGTTCGAGCGGTCCGTCGCCTTCGCCAACATCGTCAACGGCACGGGCTCGACCGTCCTGACCGACGATCTGGAAGTCTACGAGCGGATGCAGATTGGTCTCCATACCGACGGGACGGAATGGATCGACTATTCGCGCGGCCTCGGCCGCGACATTGTAGACGATCTCGTCGGGCTGGAGCGGGGCGGCACCGGGACGAGCGAGATCGCCATCCGGAACCAGTACAGGGCGTGGACCGACTACATGACGGCCGGTGCCTAGGATGGACGGAAACGCAGACAAGACGGCCCCCGCGGTCGACCGCGATACGCTCGCCGACTTCCTTTTCCACGAAGCGGATCTCCTTGACGCCCGGGACTACGATGCCTGGCTTGCCCTCTACACGGCCGACTGCCGCTACTGGCTGCCGCTCGAGGAGGGACAGGAGTCCCCCAAGACCACGGTCTCGCTGATCTACGACGACCGGAAGCTCCTGGAGACGCGAATTCGGCGGATGTCCCATCCCCGGATGCACGCCCAGGCGCCCCATTCCCGGACCGTCCATATCGTCGGCAACGTCCGGCCTGCAGGCACGACCGGCGATGGCCTCCTGATCGTCCGCTCCTCCCAGGCCATCGTCGAGTATCGCCAGAACCGGAACCGCCTCTTCGCCGGGCAGGTCACGCATCATCTGGCGCCGGGCGGCGAGGGCTATAAGATTGCCCTGAAGCGGATCGACCTTGTCGATTCGGAGGGCGAACACAGGGGCATTCCGATCCTCCTGTAATCGCCCCGCTTCGCACAGAAGAACAGGGATCGATTCCGGGAGAGGTTCGACATGGCGCTTGAATTCGGCAAGCCGACCGAGCCGCGCGACGTGACGGAAAGGCGGGTCCGCCTTTCTGCCCGCGCGCTGCCGCGCAACAATCTGGGCAACCCCTTCGGACATGTGAGCGCCCGGCTGAACGACCGGGAGTTCCTGGTCTGCGCTTCAAGGGCGCTGGCGACGATCGCCCCCGGCGAATCCGGGACGGTCGTTCCCATCGACGGCCCCTTGCCCGACGGCGTTCTGGGCGAGGTTCGGGTCCACCAGGCGATCTACCGCCGCAGGCCGGACGTCGGCGGCATCGTCCGTACCTTCCTGACCGACGTCATGACGCTCTCCGCCATGGGGCTCACCCCAAAGGTCCGCCATGGCTTCGGCAGCTATTTCGCGCCCCAGGCGCCGATCTGGATGGAAACGGCGCTGTTGCGCGACGATGCGCTCGCCGCACGGGTGGCGGAAACGATGGGCGACGGCCGCGCCGTCGTCCTGCGCGGCAACGGCTGCGTCCTGGCCGGCGCGAGCATCGAGGAGGCGACGGTCATGGCCTATTTCCTCGAAAGCGCGGCGCGGGTCGAACTGGCGGTGCTCGCGGCTGGCGACCGGGTGGAAGATCTCGAATACACCGCGGAAGAGGCGGCAGCCCGCGCGGTCACCTCGGGCGGGATCTTCGAACGGATGTGGGATCACTTGATCTGGGGCGACCCGGAGGCCTAGGAGCGACCCCAGGCGGAAGGCGGAAGGCGGAATGCGGACGCGCCGGCCGTCGCCTAACCGTCCATGCCCCGAATGAGGAAGGGGAGGAGCGACTTGCTCATCGCCTTCACGTCGGCGGGGTCGCATTTGCCGCCGGTATAGTCCTTCAGCCAGTCGCGCTCCGAGGACGCGGAATAGAGAGTGCTGATCATCAGGAAGAAGCGCCAGTACAGCTCCTTCTTGGGGACGTCGGGCAGGGCCCGGCGCAACATGTCGACGAACTCGGTCCAGGTCTCGTCGAAGGTCGAGGCGATGATCGAGCCAAGCTTGCCGGTCACGCTGCCGTCTGAGCGGGCGAGGAAGCGGCGGACGATCGCGGTCTTCTTCGCGGTGCCGATATCCTGGACCAGATAGGGCTCGATGAAGGCGGCGACAATTTTCTCGACCGATGGAGGGCCCGTGCCGACCTCGGCCGCATGCTCCCGCAGGCGCCGGCGCCGTTCCTCGTTGATCGGGTCGATGCGCCGCTTGAAGACGGCCTCGAACAGGCGCGCCTTACTGCCGAAATGATAGTGGATCGCGGCGCTGTTGACCTTCGCCTTGTCGGTGATCGCGCGGATCGATACGGCGTCGAAGCCGTGATGCGCGAAGAGCTCCTCGGCCGCATCGAGAATCCTGATACGCGTCCTGTCGCCGCGTTCCTGCGCTGCGCGCTCCCGGGGGCCGGGCCGGTCCGACGGTTCCGGGGAAGCATGGGTCTCGGGCCTGTGCAACGTCTTCATTTGAGGATAGCGGGTAGGAAGGTGACGAGCACCGGGAAGAAGATCAGGACCAGGAGCAGGAGGACGCTCGACCCGACGAAGGGCGCGACGCCAGCGAACATGGTGCGCAGGGGCACATCGGCAATCATGCCGCGCATGACGAAAACATTAAGGCCGATGGGGGGCGTGATCAAACTGATCTCGATGGCCACGATCACGACGATGCCAAACCAGACCGGGTCGAAGCCCATCTCCCGAACGATGGGGAAGAAGAGCGGGACGGTCAGAAACAGCATCGAGATGCTTTCGACGAAACAGCCGAGCAGGACGTAGATCGCGAAGATCAGGAGGACGGTCCCCGTCGCGCCCAGGTCCAGGCCGACGACGAATGTGCCCAATGCCTTGGTGAAGCCGGCGACCTCCAGGAAGTTGCCGAACAGGACGGCGCCGAACAGGATGACGAACATCATCGCCGTCGTCCGGCAGGATTCTCGCAGGATGTCGAACAGTTCCGCCAAACGCAGGCCGCCCTTGACGACGGCGAAGATCAACGCGCCCGCGGCGCCGACGGCACCTCCCTCGGTCGGCGTGAAGACGCCCAGATAGATGCCGCCCATCATCACGAGGAAAAGGACCACCACGCCCCAGATCCGGCCGGTCGCGCGCAGCCGTCCGCGCCAGGTGGTCCGTTCTCCCGCGGGGGCGAGGCTGGGACGCAGTCGCACGGTCGCGGCGACGGCAATGAAATGGCACAGGATCGCGAGCGCGCCGGGGATCAGTCCGGCGGCGAATAGCTGCGTGATGTCCGTCTCGGTCAGGACTCCGTAGAGGATCATGATGGTCGACGGCGGGATGAGAATCCCCAGGGTGCCGCCCGCCGCTATGGCGCCGGTGGAAAGGCCTGAGCCATAGCCCCGTGCCTGCATGGCCGGGTAGGCGACCCGGACCATCGTCGCCGCGGTCGCGGCGCTCGACCCGCAGACCGCGCCGAACCCGCCGCTCGCGAGGACCGTCGCATAGGCGAGGCCCCCGCGCCGGTGTCCCAGGAAGGCATGGGCGGCGTCGAACAGGTCGTCGGACAGCCGCGACTTGGCGACGAAATTCCCCATCACAATGAAAAGCGGCAGGACGGACAGGCTGAAGTTCGACGCGTTGTCGTAGACGATCTGCCCCGCCAGGGCGCCAGCCGGTGCCGTGCCGACGATCGCGGCGAAACCTGCGAAGCCGACGATGGCCATACCGAAGCCGACCGGGACGCCCAGCATCAGCAAGGCGAAAAGGGCGATGAAACCTATGAGCGCGACTTCCATGCCGGTCGGCCGTGTCTATTCCGGACCAGGCCCGGCGGGGCCGGGTCCAGCGGGGCCCGGGGCAGCTGGGCCCGGGGCAGCTGGGTCTAGTCCAATGCGATCGGGGCCAGCGGGACCGGGACCAGCGGGATCGGGACCAGTGGAATCAGGACTGGCGGGTTCCACGCCGGCGAGATCGAGGACCGCGTTGACCACGAAAACAGCCGCCGTCAGCGCCCACATGCCCGAAATGAAATAGGCAAAGGGCGCGACGGCGATCTGCAGGTTGTAGGTCGTCTCAGCGGACAGGGCGAGGTAACGCCCCCGGTCGTAGAGCTGGACCGCATAGAAGCCTGCGACGGCGAGGCTCGCGAGCGAGACGAGGCTGCGGGCGATCCGCTTGACCCCCGGCGTCAGCACGGCTTGCACGATATCGACGGTGACATGTTCGCGCCGGAAGCTCACGGCCGGCAGCGCCGTGAAGATGAGGACGATCATCGAGAGCTGGATGAGTTCGAACCCGCCGGGCAGGGGAAGCCCGAAATAGCGCCCGGAAACGTCGACGAGCGTGATGGCCCCGATGGTCAGAAGCATCAAGGCGCTTACCGTCGACAGATGATCGGTCAGCCGGCGCACGACGCGCACCAGGGCGTCCGCCATCGGTTCCTCCCACAATTCCGGGGCCGGTGATCCCGGCTCCCCTTTATCACGCCCATCCTGAATCCTTACCCCTCCGGGACGCAACGATCAATCGAATAATTCAAACAATCGACTGATTTAATTATTGACAGGTCGACGCAGGGTGCCGCACGCTCGGCGCAGCATTCGATCGGGAGAACCCGGTCGCCCGCATGTGGCTCAAACGCGTGCGGGTACAATCAGAGATGCTGCTAGGGAGGAGTTACAATGC
>CAYGKX010000022.1:14478-18064 GCA_964350225.1 uncultured Rhodospirillaceae bacterium
TTGCTTGCCGCCGCCGCCCCGATCGCCATGGCCCCCGTGGCCCATGCCGACACCGTCAATCTTCGATATAACCGCTGGCTGCCGCCGACCCACCATGTCGACGTTCGCGTTCTCGCCCCCTTCTTCAAGGCGGTCGAGGCGGCGACGCAAGGCCGGGTGAAGATCGGCTTCACGGCCTCGTCCCTCGGCGGCATCGCCCGCCAGTACGAACTGGCGGCGACCGGAATCGCCGACGTCACCTTCCTGTCCGAATCGCTGACCCCCGGGAAGTTTCCGCTCGCCGAGATCGTCGAGATGCCCTTCCTGGGCGACAACACGGAGGCGGTCTCGGTCGCCTACTGGCGCGTCTACAAGACGTATTTCGAGGCGAAGAATCCCTACCGGGAAACGCACCTCCTGACGCTCGGCTCGCTGCCGTCCTACCACATCTACAACGCCCGACGGTCGCTCGTCCGGCTGGACGACTTCAAGGGCCTGAAGATCCGCGCGGCGGGTGCCCTCGCCAATGCCAAGGTGCGGTCGCTCGGCGCGGTCGTCGTGCCGGCCCAGATCACCCAGTTCGCCGAGATGATCTCCAAGGGGATCGTCGACGGCACCTATTTCACCGACGACGGCGTCCGAGCCTTCGGTTTCCTCAAGTATCTCAAGTTCAAGACGCACTTCCCGAAGGGCCTGTCGGGCTATTCCGTCGCGGTCGTCATGAACAAGCGCAAGTGGCTGAGCCTGTCTGACGCCGACCGGAAGGCGATCGACGGGCTGGCGGGCGAGCGCCTGTCGCGCCAGTTTGGCGCCTCTTTCGACAAGAGCGTCGCTTCCGCGCAGGACGCGATGAAGAAGGCGGGTGTGACCGTCACCACCGCCGATGCCGCGTTGATGGCCGAGGTGAAGAAGCGCATGGCGCCGATCGAGGCCGGGTGGATCGCCAAGGCCCGGAAGCTGGGCGTCGACGGCAAGGCCGCGCTCGAGATGCTGCGCCGAGAGGCCGCCTCCTACAAACCCGCCAAGTAAGTCGCGCGGGCCTGGCGGGTCGCCGCCCGGCCCGCGCCATCCGATCCAGGAGTCCCTTTTATGCTTCAGAAGATCCGCCGGGTCGTCACCGGCCTCGACGAGAACGGACGCTCCGTCATCATTTCCGACGCCCCGGCCACCTGTGTCTTTTCGCCGACGCAACAGCCCAATGTCGGCCTCACCGACCTGTGGGTGGCCGACAGGACGCCGGCGCCGCTCGACAGCCAGGACGATCCGACCGACCGGCCGTTTCATCTGACCCCCAAGCCCGGCGGAACGATCTGCCGCGTCGTCGAATTCCCGCCCGACAAGGAACGGAACTACGACACGATGAAGCAGTATTTCGCCGACATGCAGGCGGCGGACAATCTGGACAAGAGCGGCTCGCGCCACCCTGGTTTCCACAAGACGGACACCATCGACTACCTGTTCATCCTGAAGGGCGAGATCTGGGCGCTGATGGACGAGGGCGAGGTGCTCCTGAAGGAAGGCGACTGCCTGATCCAGCGCGGGACGAACCATTCCTGGAGCAACCGTTCCGACGCGCCCTGCCTGGTCATTGCCGTCCTCGTCGACGCCGAGCCGGCGACGGCCTGAACTGCCTCCGACCCGCCCCACGAAGGAACGTCCCCGAACCCATGACCGAGCCCATCATCAAGACGACCCTCGTCGGGTCCTATCCCTTTCCCGCCTGGCTCGCCGCGATGCCGTCGGAACAGTCGCTGACCGACGCCATGCGGGTGGTCCTGCATACCCAGGAGCAGGCGGGGATCGACTATGTCGTCGACGGGGAACTCTATCGCTTCGACGTCAATCATCCCGAAACCAACGGGATGTTCGACTATTTCCTGCGGCCGATGGCGGGCTTCCGGCACGAGGTGACATATGACGAGATCCTCGAGTTCAGGAAAACCTATTCGGGCCTCTGGAAAAAGCCGGTGGGCGTTGTCGACGGGCCGATAAGCAGCGGCACCCTGAACCTGTCGGAGGCCTGCGACCGCGCGCGGTCCCTCACCGACCGGCCGCTGAAATTCACGATCACCGGCCCGCACATGCTGGCCCGCCTGCCGGTCAACCAGTATTACCCCGACCGCGCGGCCCTTGCCGACGCCATCGCCGACGTGCTGGCCCAACAGGTGGAGGCGTGCGAGGCCGACATCATTCAGATGGACGAGGCATCCCTGCCCGTCCTGCCGGACGACTGGCCCTATGCCGCGAAGGCGATCAACAAGGTTCTGGACGCCGCCAGGGGCCTGACCGCCGTCCATCTCTGCCTCGGCAACTACAACGGCCAGCGCAGCCCCGGGGCCTCGTCCTGGGATCGGCTGCTCGACTATCTCAATGCGCTCCACGCCGATCATGTCGTCCTGGAGAATGCGTACGAGCCCCTGCACGAGATCGAGGTCTTCAAGGAGCTTCGTCCCGAGATCGGCCTCGGCCTCGGCGTCATCGACATCAAGTCGAACGAGATCGAGACGCCCGACGGCATCGCAGCCCGCCTCGAGGAAGCTGCCCGCGTGCTCGGCCCCGACCGGGTCCGCTTCATCCACCCCGACTGCGGCTTCTTCATGCTGAACCGATCCGTCGTCGACCAGAAGATCAGGGCGCTGGTCGCCGGGCGGGACCTGTATGAGGGACGCTGAGGCTCGGCTCTAAGGGCTGCCGGGTTGGCGCGGCTGTCGACTACGCGCTGCCGATGCCGATGAGGACGATGAAGATCCCCAGCACCAGCCAGAGAATCCACCACGGGCGTTTTCGCGGTTCGACAGCCGAGTCGTTGGCGGGTTCCGAAAGGGTCGGTGGGCCGGGGGACCGGACGGGATCCTGCGGCGGTCTGGCCGGACGGTGCGCACTCGGGAGTGCGTCGAGGCGCATGAACAGGGGATCCGCTTCGTCTGCATAGGCGCCCTGGATCTCAGTTCGGTTCCGCGACCAGGCGAAGACCCGGTTGAGTGCGTGCCAGGTCTCCGGTGGCAATTCGCTCCACAGCAAGTCCCAATCCTTCATGAGCTGGTTCTCGAAGATGAAGGAATCCACGATCTCCCAGCTCGTCTTGGATCTGATCAGCGCAGAGCCGAGCCTGCTGTCCGAGAGGAGGGCTTCAACCTCGCGAGACCTTTCGGCGATCGTGTCGGCCTCAAACGCAGACTGGAATTCGAGCGCAAGATCCAGCGCGTCGTCGTTGGCTTCCTCTTCCAGCGTCTCCAAACTTTCCGGGATCGCCGCGGCGCGCTCAGGATCCTGAATGCCCTCATCGGTCTCGTCGCCGGGGTGGCCAAGTTCACCGAGTGCAATGGTAAAATTCCGCCGTCCTGCGCTGTCGATGGAAATTCGTTCAGGGTCCCGATCGCCGCCAACGTCCTTCCAGCTTCCGTCGCGTGCGTCTCCCAGCGCGACGTTGTAGGCCATTCGAACAACGCGATAGGCGTTCAGATCATCGATCTCAGGGTAGCGATCGGCCGCCCGTTCGTAGGCGCGGCGGATTTCCGTCATGTCGTCCGTCGGTTCGATGCCGAGAATTTCCCAGCAGTCTTCGGAATTGGGATTCGGATCTCTCATCGGGCGTCTCTATCAGACT
>CAYGKX010000022.1:18074-18719 GCA_964350225.1 uncultured Rhodospirillaceae bacterium
TGCCGACCGGCCCCGCCGCCGCGCAGACCGGTCTCGTCACGGCGACGGATCGCGGCGCGCCCGCGTCCTGCCTGCGATTCCTTGCGTCGCAGTTGGCCGGGGAGCCGGGCCGGACGCGGACGGGCAACCGAGGGGGGTCTCGGTACAAGCAAGACAGGAAACAGAGAAATGGGTGAGACAAGGAACCGACGCGACCGCCACGACGACCGTCCGCGGCAGGACGGAGACGACCGGCGGCCCCCGCCGCCAGGAGAAGAACCGGATGCCGAAACCAATGTCGTCGTCGGCGCCTCGCGGCCGGTCGACGGCGTCGGGTCGGTCGAGGACAATCCGGACTGGGGCGCGGCCGGCCAGACGCTCCTTCGCCTGACCGACGCCTGGTATGAGGACGGCCTCGGCGAGATGGCGGTTGCCGACCGCCCCAACCCGCGCGACATCAGCAACGCCGTCTCGCAGCAGGACGGCCTGGTGCCGAACGAGATGGGGGCGAGCGACTTCCTCTGGGCCTGGGGCCAGTTCATCGACCACGACCTGGATCTCACGGAAGCCGGTGCCACCGAGTATGTGCCGATCGTCGTCGGCGACGGCGATCCGGTCTTCGCGGACGGTGCGATCATTCCCTTCACCCGCGTCGACGCGGAGGAC
>CAYGKX010000023.1:0-13611 GCA_964350225.1 uncultured Rhodospirillaceae bacterium
GCCATGTTGCACACGACAGTTTCCGAACCTGCCGCCACCTGCCACCCGGCACCCGACCCCGCCCGGCCGTATCCCCGTGTCATCCGGCGCGCCCGCAAGACCGACGCACGCCGGATAGCCGAACTCTTCGGTATCGCATCCGACGGCGTGGCCAAGATTGTCTGGAGCGGGTTGGACATCGAAATGTCCGATCGCGAGCTCCTCGATATAGGGGAGCGCCGCTATGCTCGCGAAGGCGAGCTATTCTCCTATGAGAAGTGCCTAGTGGCCGAATCCTGCCATGGCGACGTCATTGCGATGGTCCACGGATACGTCGTCGAGGGGGAGCCCTTGCCCCTGGGGGCCGATCTCCCGGAGGTGGACGTTTCGGACGTGCCCGACGTCTTGCGCCCCTATGCCCTCCTGGAGTGGCCGGGCAGCTACTACATCTCGGGAGTCGCCGCCTATCCGTACTACCGCAATCGTGGCATCGGCCGTGCGCTGCTGGAGCGCGCGGAAGCCGAAGCCCGCAGCGTCGGAATAGAGGTGATGAGCCTGATCGCCTTCGAGGCGAACGAGGATGCCCGGCGGCTCTACCGTCGCGAGGGGTGGGTGGACGTCGCCCGTCAGCCGATCGTGCCGGACGCGCGGATCCACCACGCTCATGGCGACGCTATCCTGATGCTGAAGGATCTTGCGGGCCGCTGATCGCGTCCTTCTGCCTCGGCCTTGCGTCGCGCGGGGGCGCGGCTAGACTGCGGCCCCGTTATCAACCGCAGGGATTTCGAGGTCTCATGACCGACAGCTACGACGCCATCGTCATCGGAGCGGGCATTATCGGATCGAGTGTTGCCTATGGTTTGGCCGGCGGCGGCCGTTCTGTGGTGGTCGTCGACAAGAACCCGGCTGCCGGATACGGCTCGACAAGTTCCTCCTCGGCGGTCATACGCACCTTCTACTCGACCCTCGAGGGTTGTGCCCTCGCCTGGGACGGTCTGCATTACTGGACCGGGTTCCGCGACTTCCTCGGCGCGCCGGCGGAGGACGTCGTCGCCGACTACTCCGAATGCGGATGCGTTATCCTGCGCGACGGGCAGCCGGACGGTTTCGACCTGTCCTGCCGTCATCACGACACGTTGGGCATTCCCTACGAGCGTTGGGATGTGCCGACCCTCCTGGGCCACTGTCCCTATCTGGACCTTCGCCGCTTCGGTCCGCCGAAGCGGGCGGACGACCCGACCTTCGGCGAGCCGACCGGCGGCGAACTGACCGGGGCCCTGCATTTCCCGCGCGGCGGATTTGTCAGCGACCCTCAGCTGGCCGCACGCAATCTGGCCGACGCCGCGAAGCGGAGCGGTGCCCGGTTCATGTTCAATCGACGCGTGACCGCGGTCGGCCGCGCCGGCGGCCGGGTGTCCGGCGTGACCCTGGACGACGGGACGTCCCTGGCCGCACCGGTGGTTGTGAATGCCGCCGGTCCCCATTCCAGTCAGATCAACAAGCTGGCCGATGTGCTGGACGGCATGGCGATCTCGACACGGGCGCTCCGCCAGGAGGTGAACCTGATCCCGGCGCCTGCCGACTACAATACGGCCCCGGCGCGTTTCATGATGACCGACCAGGACACCGGTGCCTACATGCGGCCGGACGGCAACGGCAACCTGATGATCGGCGGGATGGAACCGGACTGCGACCCGCTCGTCTGGGTCGACGACCCCGACAGCCTCGACCGCAGTCACACGGAGCAGTGGACGGTACAGGCCTATCGCGCCGGCCTCCGGCTCCCATCACTGGGCATTCCGGGACAGGCGACGGGCGTTGTCGATCTGTATGATGTGACCGACGACTGGATCCCGATCTACGACAAATCGGATCTGCAGGGTTTCTACCTGGCCTGCGGGACCAGCGGAAACCAGTTCAAGAACGGCCCCATCGCCGGCCAAATGGTCACGGCGCTGATCGACCATTGCGAGGCGGGGAACGACCACGACGCTGAGCCCTGCCGTTTCCCGTTGCGCCATGTCGGGGGCAGCATCGACATGGGCGCCTTTTCGCGCCGCCGTGCGGTCAATCAGGACAGCAGCATGAGCGTGATGGGGTGATCCTGGCGCGTTCGGAAAGGAACTCGAAGATGACCAGTCGCTTCCTGTTCGCGTTGGCGGTTGTCGGTTGCTGCGCCGCCCCCGCCAGTGCCGAGACTGTCTATGTCACCCGATACGAGAGCCGCGCGCAGAAACGCGTCTATGTCGTGAAATACGAGAGCCGCGCGGACTGCGTCGTCTGGCGTACGCGCTATGAGAGCCGGGCACAGGGACCCGCCAAATGGCATGTCGTGCAATATGAAAGCCGGGCGTCGCTGAAGATCTTTTACGTGAAGTATGAGAGCCGGGCGGACCTGAAGGTCTTTTTCACGCCCTACGAGAGCCGCGCGGGCTGTCGGCGGTGAGGCCGGGTCAGTCTGTCTTCTTGCGCGCAACGATGTGCCAGATATGCCAGTGCTTCGCCTCGCCGCGCGGAGTAACGCTGTCGTCCTCTTCCTCCCAAAGCCACTCGACATCGTAGCCGGCGAGAATGCCGTCGACCGCGGCCCGGTCGAGATAGACGAGGTCGCGGAACCGGTCGCCGGGTTGCGCCCACGTGTCTTTCGGGCCCAGCAGGTGCCCGGCGAAGCGGCCGCCCGGCCGGATGGCGCCGTCGATTTTCTTCCAGACCGCCGGAAAGCGGGCGAGGGGGCAGTTGAAGAGGGCAAAGCTGGAGGTGACGAACGGGACTTCGGGCAGGGCGAAATCGGGGTCCGCGAAGTCTCCCTGCCGGAAGGTGACCCGGGCCAGCGCCTCTGGGGAAAGGTCCCCGCGAGAACGGATGCCTTCCTCCGCTGCCGGCTCCCGGTCGATCGCGATGACGCGCCAGCCGCGGTCGAGAAGCGCCGGAAGGTCCCGTCCGCCGCCGCAGCCGAGGTCGACGGCAAGGCGCGCCGCTTCCGGCAATCCGTCACGGTCGAAACCGTCCAGGGCGCGCAGCACCGTCTCCCGCGGGGGGCGCGACTGGGTCTTGGCGTAATAGGCGGCCCAGTCGCGTCGGGGCATCCCCTCGGTCGTCACCGTCCGGTCCGACGCTGAACGGACGGCCTACTGGTTCCCGTCTTCCTTCTTTTCGGCAGGCGTGCCGCCGCCATCCTTCTTCACGTCGTCGCCCGTACCGGACCCGCCGCCCGTGCCATTACCGCCAGACCCGCCACCGGCGCCATTACCGCCCGCGCCGCCGCCCGAGCGGAGGATCTTCGCGGCGTCCTCGAGACGTTTGCGCGCCGAGGCGAGCTGCGTTTCGAGTTGCTGTACGCGTTTCTCAAGCGCAGAGACCTTGGTCGCCGTGTCGGCGGAGGACTTGGCGACGTCGTTTGCCGACCTGTTGGCCTCATTCGCGGCTTTCGCGGCGTCGGCCGCTGCCTTCGCGGCATCGCCCGCGACACTGTTGGCATCGCCTGCGGCCTTTGCCGCGACGCCGGCCGTCTTGGCTGCGTCGCCCGCGGTCTTCAGCGCCTGGTCAGCGGCCTTAGAGGCGGCGGTCGCCGTCTCCATCGCCTTTTCGGCGGCGGTCGCCGCGTTGCTCAGGCGCTTGGCCGTCGCATCCGACGCGCTGCCGGCCGAGGTGGCGGTCTTTGCCGCGTCGTCGGCCTTCGTCGCCGCTGCCTGCGCCGCCGTCGCGGCCGCCTCCGCCTTCTTCGCGGCCTCGCTCACGCTGGCCATAGCGCCCTGAGCCGTCTTGGTCGCGGCCGCCGCCTGCTTCTCCAGCGCGGCTACCTTGGCCTCGAGTGCCGAAATCTTGTCGTCGTCGCCGCCGCAAGCCGCCGCGAGCCCAAGCACCGCCGCAAGGGACGGGATTGCCATCATGCGTGCCGTAATCGTCATCGTCAGCCTCTCCTGAAACGGATCCTTGGTTTCTTGCTCATCCGAAGGTTAGCCTCATAACGCGAGCAGCGCGACCGGGGAGATCGCCCCCAATGCGGCTACGAGGAGGAATGTCCAGCGCAGTATCCGGGCTGGCAGGGACCGGGCGCTGCGCCGCTCGATCAGGGCGATGGGCAATCTGAGGAGGAAGGCGGCAAGCGCCGCCAGTCCGCAATATATGCCTGCTTCCACCCAATCCGGACGGCCTTCGGCCTTGATCGCCCAGCCGTTCGGGTCGGACATCGTGCCGCTCCAGATCAACAGGACCACGATGGCAACATAGAAGGCGCCAAGTAGTTCCAGGCCCATGGCGCCGGCCGGGCCGCTGCCCGTGCCTTCGCTGGGGGCGGCGAGGACGAAGCCGATATAGGCCGCGCGGCAGACGACGATCGTCAGGACGAGGATTGCCGCCAGGGTCGGGCTCGCCCAGATGTTCCCGATGGCGCTCAGGGCGAGGAGGCTTGCCACGATCGTGACGGCGGCATGTGCCAGCGCAATCAGGAGGACAGTGACGCCCGGCGTGTTGGCGTGCCCGTGACGGTCAAGGAAGATGCCGCCGTAGATTTCCATCGCGACCGCCGCGCGCAGCTTGGAGCGGATCAAGAGGGTCTCCGCGGCCAGTCCCACGAAGAAAACCGTGCCGAGTAGCCGCCGTGGCTCGTCGATCAGACCGGAGAAGAGCAGGGGCCAGACCAGGATGCCCGTCGCGACAAGCAAGAGCAGCAGGAACACATGGGTCCAGTCGCAATTCAGGAGCCAGGCCTCGCGCCCCGCCGGTGCGTGCGCCGCCGAAGGTTCCGCACGATCCTGCGCGGCGCGGGCGAATCGTCCCTTGAGCGTATGATGGTCCGCGGTGATCGGTCTTCCCCAGCTTCTGTCGCGCCCACGCTGGCCTGCCGGGCGTGCGACATCATAATATGCGGCGCGGTCGCGCGCCGCATCGTCTTTGTAGAAGGTTTACTGTCTTTTCCCCGCAGCCCTATCCCCCGGGTGAGCGTTCGGGCAGCAGCCACAATCCATCAGGTCGGGAGGATCCAGTCAGCATGGCCGTTTTCTTCAATCCGCTTACGGCCTGGCCGCGGGAGGGGCGGACCTTCGATCCAGGGGCCGCCGCTCCGGCACGCCACCCGATCCATCTCGAAGAGAGGTCTCGCGCGCCGGCCCCATCCATCATGACCCGAGCCCCGGGAGAGAAGACATGACCCGCCAACGGGAATTTTCGGACGGCCAGCACTACGAGGACTTCGAGCCCGGCGACGCCTATCTGTCGTCGCCGGTCGCGTTCACCGAAGATGAGATCGTCGCCTTTGCGCGAAAATACGATCCGCAACCGTTCCACACGGACAAGGAGGCCGCAGCAAGAAGCCAGTTCGGGGGGCTCATCGCGAGCGGCCTTCAAGTGATGGCGGAATGCTTCGCGGTGCTGATCCGCGACGGCTTCCTTGACGGGACGGGGATGGGGTCCCCCGGTCTGGACGAGGTGCGGTGGCACAAACCCGTCCGTCCCGGCGACACGCTGCGCATGAAATGCACGGTCCTCGAGCGGCGCCCCTCCGACAGTCGAGCGGACCGCGGTTATGTCACCGTCCGCTTCGAGGCGCTGAACCAGCGGGAAGAGGTGGCGATGTCCTACCGATGCGTCGAGATCGTCAGGCGCCGCGCGGCCGTTTGATCCGGCCGCGCGGGCCCTGCCGCATCAGCGGGCGTCGTTCCCATGCCCCTTCAGGGTCCGTAGATAGGCGACGATCGCGTCGAGGTCCGCCGGCTTCACCCGCGCATAGTAGGGGTAACCCATCGGCGGGTTCAGCTTTCGGCCGTCCTTCGATATCCCCCGCGTGATCGCGCGCTTGATCTCCGCGTCCGACCATTCCTTGAGGCCGTCCTCGTGGGCGGTCAGGTTTGCCGCGACCGCCACGCCCCACGGGCCTTCGAAGGGTTGCCCGCCAAGGCCCGTCTTCGACCAGTCGCGATGCCCCTTCGCCATCGGCGTGTGACACTCGATGCAGTGGCCGACGGGTCCCGCCAGATAGGCCCCATAGGCGACCTTGTCCGTCTTCGGCACGTCGGGGACGGAGGTCACCGGCGGTCCGTAGCTCTTTGGCAGGGGCATCCGGTATTCCGACTTGGCCACCTTGTTCTTGACCGGCTTGACCGTGCGCAGATAGGCGACGATCGCCTTCACGTCCGTGTCGGACAGCCGTCGGTAGAGTTCGATCGGCATCGGCGGGCCGATGATCGTTCCGTCCGGGCGGATACCCTCACGGATCGCCTTGATAATCTGTGCATCCGTCCAGTTGCCGATGCCGGTTTCCTTGTCCGGCGTGATGTTCGAGCTATAGGCCGTGAACGGCTTTTCCTTGAAGACGAAGCCGCCGGCCAGATGCTTCGACCGGTCGGGGCCGCGCTGGCCGAGGGGCGTGTGGCAATTGCCGCAGGCGCCGATCGTCTCGACCAGATAGCGCCCCCGCTCGACGGGGGTTTCGGCCCGGGCCGCGCCCGATCCGACTATCATTGCAGATACAAGAACTGCTGACATCATCCCCGGGCCAACGCCGCGTACATAGCGTCGCCGGGTTGTTATTTGGGCGTTCGACGAAGACATGGGTGTCCCCCAAGTAAAGTGTGTCGACTCTCCTAGACGCAGGTCGGTTTCTGTTTGTTTTTACGGGTTGGATATTCCCACGGCGCGGGCGCGCTGACAACGGTCTGGTGATACTTCCCGGCCGCCTCATCCCCCATTTGCGGCGATGGTTTTCTCGATGATCGACTGGGCGGTCTGCAAGGCCTCGTCGGCGCTGTTCTCGCCGATCGATGGCGTATAGACGCTGATCGACAAAAGCTTGCCCTTGATTATCGTAACGCCGGTGACTCCGATCTGTACTTTGGGGTCGCCGAATTCGGTGTTCAGTTTCTGCAAGAGGCCGATATAGATCGCCTTCGCGTTCTCGGCCATTACGCCCAGAAACTTGCTTTCATTGATCTTCAGGTTGCGTGCGGCGGCGCCGATCTTCCGGTTAATCTCCGACGTGGCGCCCTGGAGAATGCTGCTGCCCTGCCTCTTGTAGACCGCCGACAACTGGGCGATCAGTTGCGGCCGGGTGTAGGGCAGCGACTGTTTGGCATATTGCGTGGGGGTCGTCGCCCCGCCGAGGTCGTCGAGCACCTTGCGTTGCCCGGTGCGCCAGGCCTTCAGCTGTTCGCAATTGGCATATTGGGTGAGGACGATGTTCTTGCCGGCCTGCGCCTGGCGGACGAGCCGGAGCATGCGCGCGTCGGATTGCTGGGCCGGGTCGAGGGGGCAGAAAGCAGGCGGCAGGACCAACTTGATCGACGTGCCGCCGATGTCGAGTGGGACATTGCGCTCCTGCGCGGCGGCGGAGCCGACGGCGAAACCGGCGAACAGGGCGGCGGTAAGGAGAGAGGCGAGGGCGCGCATTGGCGGGGGCTCCTTGGGGTGACGGGTTGCTGGCCGTTGCTCCCTATACGCAACTCTCCTGAAGAATCTCCTACACATCCAGGCTGCCCCAAAAATGCCCAGAAATTGCCCCGGGGCCGACCCCCGGACGCCCCACGGCATGGGTATTTCCTCCTTCGCGCGTGACGCGGGGGAGGCGCGTTTCGCCGTCTGGGCAGATCTGCCCATGTCTTGAGAGAGGGAACAATGACACCATCCGTCCGCCGTTGCCGGCCGTCCGCTGCCGCCGGCCTGCTTCTCATGTCCGCCAGCGCGCTCGTCATCGCCGCCTGCGGCCAGTCCGACGTCAGCTCCAGCACCGGCAATACCGATCCGCGCAAGGCGAAGGTCGAGGAGGCGCGCAACGCGCCGAAGGTGAAGCCCGGCAAGGAAGTCGACCTTAAGGCCGACGGCATGCGCAAGCGCATCGCCCGCAGCCAGCCGACCGGCCCCGCCACCGGCGGACGCAGGGACATCATCCCGCGCCCGACACTGGATCGGGAGAAGTACCAGAACAACGAGATCAATCCGATCAAGCGCGTCGTCGAGGCGCCGGTCTCGACCTTCAGCATCGATGTGGATACGGGCAGCTACACCAATGTGCGTCGCTTCCTCAACGCGGGCCGCCTGCCCCCGGTGAACGCGGTCCGGATCGAGGAAATGGTCAACTATTTCAAATACGACTATCGCGGACCGGAGGACCGGACGACACCGTTCGCCGTGAACACCGAAGTCATGAAGACACCCTGGAACGCCAACACCTATCTCGTTCGGGTTGGCATCAAGGGCTATGACGTGAAACGCACGGAACGACCGGCCGCGAACCTCGTCTTCCTCGTCGACGTTTCGGGCTCGATGAGCAGTGCCGCCAAGCTGCCGCTCCTCGTCGCCTCGCTGAAGATGCTCACACGCCACCTGTCGGAAAAGGATCGGGTGTCGCTGGTCGTGTATGCCGGTGCCGCCGGTGTCGTCCTGGAGCCGACGCCGGGCAACGAGCATGCGACCATCGCCGCCGCGCTCGACCGACTGAAGGCCGGCGGGTCGACCGCTGGCGGGGCCGGCATCAAGCTCGCCTACGCCATGGCCCAGAAGGCCTTCGTCAAGGGCGGCATCAACCGGGTCATCGTCGCGACCGACGGCGACTTCAACGTCGGGGTCGCCAACATCGATACGCTGAAGGGCATGGTTGCCCGCTACCGCAAGACCGGCATCACCCTGACGGCTCTCGGTTTCGGCTCCGGGAATTACAACGAGCATCTGATGGAGCAGATCGCCAATGTCGGCAACGGCAACTACGCCTATATCGACAACCTGTCGGAGGCGAAGAAGGTCTTGGTCGACGACATGTCCGGCACGCTGGTGACGATTGCCAAGGACGTGAAGAGCCAGGTCGAGTTCAATCCGGCTGTCGTCGGAGAATACCGCCTCATCGGCTATGAGAACCGCACGCTCAAGCGCGAGGACTTCCGCAACGACAAGGTCGACGCGGGCGAGATCGGCGCCGGGCACACGGTGACGGCGATCTACGAGATCGCGCTCAAGGACGGCAAGGGTCTCCGTATGCGGCCGCTTCGATACGGCTCGAAGCCGGGGGCGGGCGATGCGGCCAAGAGCGAGTTCGCCCACCTGCGACTGCGCTACAAACTGCCCAACGGATCGAAGAGCCGGCTGCTCGAGATACCGCTGAAAACCGCGGCTATCGAGTCCGCGGGCGCGGGTACGGGCGATTTCCGCTTCGCGGCGGCGGTCGCGGCTTATGGTCAGCTGCTGCGCGGCGGAAAATATACCGAGGGTTATACCTACGATCAGGTGCTTGCGCTGGCGCGAAGCGGGCTCGGCGCCGATCGCTACGGCTATCGCCGCGGCTTCCTGCAACTCGTCGAACTCGCCCGGGGCCTGACGCCCCGGCAGATCTCGGTCAACAAGTAACAGGCCTCGCGGGAAGGCCCGCGAGGGGCTCAGGGGCGTTCCCGAGAGAAGCGGGCCGGTCGCGATATGCGGCCGGCCCGTCTTGCGTCAGCCTCCATCGGCGTCAGCCTCCATCGGCGTCCGCGACCACGGCGTCGACCTCGATCTCCACGAGCCATTCAGGGTTCACAAAACGCGCGACCTGCATGATCGTGTCGACCGGCTTGGCGGCGCGGCAGAAGCGCTTGCGGACCTCGACGACCTCGCGCCACACCTCGATATCGGTCAACAGCAAGCGTGTTCTGACGACATCGTGCCAGCCCGATCCGGCCTGTCGCAACGCCGCGTCGACGATCTCGAAGCAGCGTTCAGCCTGGGCAGTCGCGTCGCCGATGCCGACGGTCTTTCCGTCGGGGCCGACGGGAGCGGTTCCACCGACGGAGATATAGGGGCCGACCCTGACGGCCCTGGAGAAGCCGACGATGTCTTCCATCGGGTTTCCGTTCGACACCAGTGAGCGCTTCATTCCAGTCTCCTCGATCTGATCGGTCTGTGTCGGTCGAAGATACAGGTCGACTAACCCGGCGGGAAAACCGCTTGGCGGCGCCGGAAAGAAATGGGCCGGTCGCAATGTGCGGCCGGCCCGTGTTCGGTTGGCGTCTGGGGGAGATGACAGGGCCGAGGGGCTTTGGCCCTTCGACCGGTTCCGGGTCAGCCGCCGAACAGGTCCGCCGGCCGCCCCTCGAAGCTCGTCAGCGCGCCGTGCATCTTCTGGAGCGCGCGGCTCTCGATCTGGCGGATGCGTTCCTTCGAGACGCCGAACTCCTCGCCGATCTCGGCCAGGGTGACCTTGCGGTCCTTCAGGAAGCGTTCGACGATGATATGGCGCTCCCGGTCCGACAGTTGAGAGAGAGCATGGTCGATGGAGGCCTGCCGCGCCCGGCGGCTGCTCGAATCGGCCGCGAATTCCTCCGGAGTCGGCCCGTCGTCGGGCAGTAGTTCCTGGAATTCGATGCCCTCGTCCGCGCCGACCATCGCGTTCATCGACTGGTCGGGGCGGGAGAGATGGGTTTCCATCCGCTCCACGTCGGCGACCGTCACGTCCAGCTTGTCGGCGATCGTCTGGCGTTCGTCGGTGGTGAGCCCGCCGTTGAAGCCCATCGCCATCTTCCCGCGCAGCCGGCGCAGGTTGAAGAAGAGGCGCCGCTGCTTCGGCGTCGTCGCGGCACGGACGATCGAGCTGTTGCGCAGGATGTAGTTCTGGATCGAGGCGACGATCCACCAGCTCGCATAGGTCGAGAAGCGCACTTCCCGCTCCGGATCGAACCGGTCGGCGGCCTCCATCAGGCCGATATTGCCTTCCTGGATCAGGTCGGCCAGCGGCAGGCCGGAGGACCGGAAGCCGGAGGCGATACGGACCACCAGCCGGGCATGGGCCTCGATGATTTCATGCAGGGCCGCCTCGTCGCGATCGTCGAGCCAGCGGCGGGCGAGATCGGCCTCGTGGTCGCGCTCCAGAAGGGGCGCCTCCATCGTGGCCGAGATATAGCGGCGATCGCTTCTTTCTGTACTGGATCTCTGTGCGAGTGCCATTTTCGCTCCTCATTCGGGGCCGTTTCCGGTGCCCCTCTGCGCGTGGTCTCCACCGTTGGGAAACGCGCCCGATGGTTTTAAGTTTCGGGTCGATACTAGTTCGGCCCTCGCTGCGCCGCAACACTGTTTTCGAGTCGCTACTTTATCGACTCGAAAAAATTAATCTGGCGAAGAGCCTTTTCTCCTTGGAATCGCGCCTTATTCTCTTGAAACCCGTTAGCAATTCGATTTTGGCAAACCTGCCATGCCGGAGCCCATCTCCATCCTTGTCAACCGTCTGGGTCGCACGATCCACTGCCTGCAGTTCGACCAAGGGCTGCACCCGGCACAGCGGGAGCCGTTGCGATTCGTCGACCGCGCGAACCGTTTCCCGCGGACGCCCAGCGCGCTGGCCGACTATCTGCGGACGACCAAGGGGACCGCCTCCCAGACGGTGAAGAGCCTGGAGGCGAAGGGTTTGATCGAACGCGCGCCGAACGAGACGGACCGGCGCGGCGTCCTTCTCAACCTGACCGACCACGGCCGGGCGATCCTGCGGCGCGATCCATTGCGTTGTCTCGAAAAGGCGTCGGACTGTCTGGGCGACGAACTGGACACGGCGAACCGCCTTCTCGCGAGCCTGATCGGCCGGCTGGAGGAGACCAGCGCCCAACGGGCCTTCGGGATCTGCGAGGACTGCACCCATTTCTGCAAGAACATGGCGGCGGCCACGGACTGCGATAAGAAGGACGTGGCACATCAGTGCGGGCTGACGGGGGAGAGCTTGTCGGAAACGGAACGCAGCCAGATCTGTGTGAACCACCGCAGCTGACGCCGCCTATTTTGCCAGCAATCTGAAATCGACAATTTGAGGTCGATGGTCCGATCCGATGTCCGGACCGATCCGTGCCGCGGTCCGCTTGATCGGGCCACGGACCAGAACGTGGTCGATGGGCAGCGCGAAGACATGCGCCAGCGGACCCAGGGTCGGTGGGAACCATGTCCGGGCGACGAGGCCTGCAGGCGCGACACGGCGGAGACCGGCTGTCTGCGCGAATCCGTCGAAGCGGGCCGTCCAATGGGTGAGGTTGAAGTCTCCGGCGACAATGACGGGGCCGGGAAAGTCTCGCACAGCCTTCCTCACGACCGCGAGATAGCGGGTCTGGTTGCCGTGCCCCGATTTGTCGAGGGGGAGGGCAGTGTGAATGCCGATCACACGCACGACGATACCGTCAAGGTCGATGTCCGCCCAGACCGGTGGAAAGGTGAGAGCGTCGGTTGCGAGAACGCCGCCGGACCGGATCGGATGACGGGATACGATCGCCCCGTCGGATCGACTGTCCAGGACGCGAAACCGATATTCCGGTGGCAATGTCTTGAGCATCGCCGGCCAGTGCAGCGAGAATTCCTGCAGGACCACGATATCGGGTCGCTCCCGCGCGATGAGGTCGCGGAGACGGCCGGTCTCCCGATTGAAGAAGAAGACATTGGCGGAGACGAGACGGACGCTTCGGCCGGTCGCGGAGCCTGCCGTAGGCGACGATGCGGCCGCCGCCTGAGACGTCCAGACGGGCTCCAGCACCACATAGAGGTGCGGCAGGCCGGCCGCGAGAACAACCAGCGCCCAGCGCCAGCTCGCGGTCAGAGCGACCAGCGCGAACAAGATCGCTATCCCCAGATACACCAGCCGGAAATGGGCAAAGAGCTCGAGCGGCCACCAATAGCGGCCGAGCATGGCGAACAGCGCCGCGAGCAGCAGGCCGACGGCGACGATCGCAGACACGATCACGACTGCCCGCCGCCAAAATCCCGTTGCGCGCCCGCGCCCAGCCTCGTTTGTCATTCCCTTGGTACCGATCCCAGCGCCCGAATGGGCCGACGGCCGGTGTCATGGCACGGCAAAGGGGCGCGGAAAAGGCAGGCTTATTCTGCCGGTTCGACCTTCAGGATCCGGCCGGGGTCGGTATCGGTGAGGAGATACAAATAGCCGTCGGGCCCCTGGCGGACGTCACGGATACGTTCGCGCAGTCCGCGCAGTATACGCTCCTCATGCACCACCTTGTCGCCCTTGAGTTCGAGGCGTGCCACGAGCTGTCCGCGCAGGCCCCCGACGAAGAGGTTGCCTTTCCAGGCCGGGAACTTGTCGCCCGTGTAAAAGGCCATGCCGGAGGGCGCGATCGACGGATCCCAGTAGAAGATCGGCTGTTCCAACCCGGCCTTCTTCGTGCCTTCGCCGATCTTTCCGCCCCAGTAGTGGCGGCCATAGGAAATCACGGGCCAGCCATAGTTCTTGCCAGCCTCCGGGATGTTGATCTCATCGCCGCCGCGGGCGCCATGCTCCACGGTCCAGAGCTTTCGGGTCGTCGGGTGGAGCGCGGCCGACTGCGGGTTCCGGTGGCCATAGGACCAGATTTCCGGGCGATGGCCGGCCTTGCCGACGAAGGGGTTGTCCCTGGGGATCGAACCGTCGTCCGGATTGATCCGGATCACCTGACCGCGATTGACCGACGGATCCTGGGCACGTTCGCGTTCGCCCCGTTCGCCGATGGTCACGAAAAGGGTGCCGTCGTCGGCGAAGACGAGGCGGGAGCCGAAATGCCGTCCTGTCGAGCCCTTGGGGACCATGCGCCAGATAACGCGGAAATTCTTCAGGCTGTTGCCGTCGAGGACGCCCCAGCCGACCGCGGTGCCCGCGCCGCCGTCCCCTGCCTCGGAATAGGACAGGTATATGCGTCGGTTCTCCGCGAATTT
>CAYGKX010000023.1:13621-17281 GCA_964350225.1 uncultured Rhodospirillaceae bacterium
GCCACGGCGCACGCGGTCGGGTTCACGTCGGATGAGGGCCACGTCCAGCATGCCGCCCTGGCCTGATGCCCAGACCTTCGGTGTCCCGGCGAGGGGCGGAGAGAGAGTGCCGGCTTTCGAGACGATCCGGACGGTGCCCGGCCGCTCTGTCACGATCATCCGCCCGTCGGGCAGAAAGGCCAGGCCCCAGGGGTGGTCGAGGCCGGTCGCGACGGTTACGACCTTCACCGGGCCCTTTTCCGTTCGATAGGTCTGGGCAGAAGCGGGTAATGCGGCAAGGCTGGTCGAAATCAGGATCGTAGCCAGGTTCGCGGCAACGGCGGCGGCAGGGCGCATATCGGTCCTCCGGGGCTTTGGGATGGCGCGCGAAAAAGAGTTGGCGCCGGCGTGTGGCGAAAACAAGACGAACAGCTCGCGTCGTTCCTCATAAGGCGCGATCGGTCCGTTACGGAACGAAGGGATCGGGGGACGTCAGGTGTACCGGCCGACCTGTCGGGAGGGTGAACCTCGCCACCGCGACGTTCCACCTGATGGCCGAGGCGCCGACTGGGAAGGCAGCGGTGCCGTATGATTACAAATCCGTTTCTATAGATTGATGGCCTGAAAGCATTGGTGTAAACTCTTCGTTCACGATATTCAAATTTTTCAAAATAATCATTTATATGAATATATTTCAGATATTTAACCTATTTTTCTCCAGTAAGTTCGATTCAGAATATTTGATCTCCCGTCTTGCTCTCCCCGTCGGGCACGAATATCGACGAAAGGGGAGCGGGTCTTTGTGACCGGTCGCTCGTTCCGGACGCGACGGCAGAACGGGAATTCGATAATGGGTGGGGGTGGAACGCGCGGCGCCCCGACCCGAATCCTTCGCTCTGGCGCGGACCGACGCCTTGCGACCGTGTTAAGGGTCGACGGACCGAAGGCCGCGGGAGACGACGAGCCAGATCCCGGCGCCCGCTGCGACACTGCCCGCCAGTTCCAGCCAGCTTGGCGCCTGATCCAGCAGAATGATCGTTAACACGAGGGTGAGGATCGGCACGGTCGCCGCGATGGTTGCGGCGCGCTGTGCGCCGGCCAGGCGGACGACGACGGCGTAGAGGGCCATCGCCACCAGGATCCCGAAGAATCCCTGCATCAGGCCCTGTTCGATATAGGCGAAGAGACCCGGCCCGTCGAGGGCGTGGGGCAGGGCGAGGAGATAGATCGGCAGGTACACGACGGTGGAGGTGACCGAGACGAGGGCGACCGTCTCCATCGGCTTCAGGCGCCACCATTTGAGCATGACCGTGAAGGCGCCCCAGAGAAACGCTCCCGCAAGAAAATAGGCGTCGCCGGGCCAGGCGAGGTCCAGTCCCCGCCAGCCGGAAGGGCCGTCCAGTGCGATGAAGGCGACGCCGGCCAGGATCAGGGCGAAGCCCGCCGCCGCGAAGATCGTCGGCCGCTCCTTCAGCACGGCCCAGGCGAGGAGGGCGGTGCAGATGGGGACAACCCCCGGCAGCAGGACCGCGCCATGAACCGTCGATGTAGCCTGAATCCCGAACTGGACGAACAAGGCGTGGGGCACGCCGATACAGACGCCGACAAACAGGACCTTCCGCCAGTCGTTCCACACCCCGTTTCGGAAAAACCAGGGCAGGGCGAACACGGCGGGGACCGCGAAACGGAAAAGGGTGAGATCGAACGGCGTGAAGCCCTGGCGCAGGCCGCGTGCGGAAACGACCACCCAGGCGGCCCAGATCAGCCCGACGACAAAACCCATGCCAAGCGCAAGCGCCGTCCCGCCGCCGACCGTTCCACCACCGGTGTTTCCGGTGGCCGCACGCGCCGAAGCCGTCACCGTGTGGCGCCCTCGTCGGACGCGGGTGTCGGCAGGATCAGCATCTCCGAGACGTCGACATGCGGCGGCTGGGAAACGGCATAGAGGGCCGCGCGGGCGACATCGTCGGCGTGGAGCGCCTGGGGTTTGGGGCTGTCGAAGAAGGGCGTGTCGACCATGCCGGGTTCCAGAAGCGTCATCCGGGCTCCCGTGCCGGCCAGTTCCTCGCGGAGGTTGAAGCCGAGACCCGTCACCGCCCATTTGGTCGCGCCGTAGATCGACCCCTTGATGTGGCGGCGCCCCGCACGCGATCCCGTCAGGAGGATGTGGCCCCTGTTCCGCCGGATCTCCGGCAGGCAGACCCGGGCCGTCAACGCGACCCCATAGATGTTGGTCAGGATCATCTCCCGCCAGTTGTCCGGGTCGCCATGCTCGATCCCCGCCGCCTTTGACCCGACACCGGCGTTCGCGAAGGCGATATCAATGCGCCCGAAGGCGTCGAGAGCCGCGGCGACCATCGCTTCCTGCTGGGCGAGGTCGGCCACGTCGCAGGCGACGGCGAGGGCGTTCTCGGCGCCGCCCAGTTCCGCCACCAGTTCGTCGAGCTTGTCCCGGGACCGAGCCGCCAGGACGACCCTGTACCCGGCATCGACCGCGAGGCGGGCGGTCGCAGCCCCGATACCCGTCGAGGCACCGGTGATCAGAAAGGTCTTTGTGTCGGACATGATCGCTCTTCAAGGTCAGGAAATCGGACGTGCGCAAATCGCCCGCGTTGGAAACGGCCGCGGGAGGCGGGACGGAGAAACCATTCGTCGTTAGGGACTTACGCAGTCCGACGCGCCAGGACCACCTACCGCGTCCGCATGATGGCCATGCCCCCGGGGTAGGATGCGTCGAACTCGATATCGTAGCCGAGAGGCGACAGCGTACGATCGATGAATTCCTCGCTCCGGAAATAATGCCCCTTCTTGAGCACTTCTTCCCGTTCGGTTTCGACAGGGAAGTTATAGAGGAGGGTGCCGTCGAGATGCCTGCGGATGCCGGCCATCACCCGGATCAGGTCGTCGTCGGGGACATACTGGAGGGTCGACATGGTGATCGCCATATCGAACTGGAAGCCGACCAGGTCCGTCAGCTCGTAATCGCGGATCAGGACAAGCTGATAGTCGTAGCGGTCGATACCGTGCTGCGTCAGCATGTTGACGCCGCGCTGCATGAAGTGGCGGGCGGCGTCTGCGCCAACATATTGCCCATCCTTCAGGTAGGGCACCGCGAGCCGGGCCAGCCGGAGGCCGCCGCAGCCGTAGTCGAGCAGGCGGTGATGGGGCTTCAGGCCGCGCTCGATCAGATAGTCCATCCGCTGATGCGACCGTTCGAGATAGGCGTCGCCGAAAGGTTCGGTCGTCCGGTCCGCCTGGAGCCGGTCGTTCATATCGGCGAAATAGTCGAGTTTCGTGCGGCCGGTCAGGCGGTACTTGGCCGTGAAGACGGCCGCGTCGCGCGCCGAACGGAGGAGGTCCCTGATCGAAGTCATGGCGGCGATCCTATCGGCGGGGATCGCCGGAAGAAACCGATAGTTCACGGTCCCGCGCGGATTTTGCGGTTGCCAGGCACGCGGGATTAACCCTCCCTCGACCGAAAGGACATTGGCCTCTTGCCGACATGATCATTGACAGCCGGCCGGCGAGGCACGCCATATCCCGCGTCGGGGCTTGCCGGGTTGCAACGGGCGGTACGTCCCGCAAGACACTTCCGGCCCGTCTTCCCCGACCGCAACAGACCGATGGATCCTGACAAACCGCCGACCAAGCCCTCCCGGTGGCTGGCCTTTCAGCATCGTA
>CAYGKX010000023.1:17291-18480 GCA_964350225.1 uncultured Rhodospirillaceae bacterium
TCGCGCGCTACTGGATGGCGCGGTTCACGGCCCATTTCTCCATCCAGATCGTCAGCGTCGCGGTTGGCTGGCAGGTTTACGATCTGACGCGCGACCCGCTGGATCTCGGATTTGTCGGCCTCGCCCAGTTCCTGCCGGCGCTTCTGCTTGTCCTGTTCACGGGTGCGGCGTCCGACCGGTACGGACGCCGGATGATCATGTCGATCTGCATGGCGGGTGAAGCGGTCTGTGCCATCGGCCTCCTCGTCCTGACGGTGATGGGGTCGCCCTCGGTGTTCGCAATCTTCGTGATCCTGGTCATGTTCGGGATCGCGCGGGCCTTTTTCGGGCCGGCCTCGCAGTCACTGGTCGCGAACCTCGTGCCACCCGAGCATCTCTCCAATGCCATTGCCTGGAACACGACAGCCTGGCAGGTCGGCACCATTATGGGCCCCGTGGCCGGCGGGCTTCTCTACGGCATCGCGCCCGAAGTCGCCTTCGGGACCGCCATCGTCTTCTTCGCCATCGGGTCGGCACTGATCTATTCCATTCCCCGTCCGGCCCAGAAGATCACCGCTTCGCGCGCGTCCTGGGGCACGCTCGTTGCGGGCATGTCCTATATCTGGAAGGAAAAGATCGTCCTCGGGGCCATCTCGCTCGATCTTTTCGCCGTCCTCCTCGGCGGAGCCGTCGCGCTGATGCCGGTCTATGCCCGCGATATTCTCGATCTGGGGCCCTGGGGCCTCGGTCTTCTTCGTTCGGCGCCAGGCATCGGCGCCATCCTGACGGCGATCTATCTGACGACCCATCCGATCCGCAACCATGCGGGGCTACTGCTCTTCGTGTTCGTCGCGCTGTTCGGGGCCTTTACGATGGTGTTCGGCTTCTCGGAAATCGCCTGGCTGTCGATCCTCGCCCTCGCCCTGGTCGGCGCCAGCGACATGGTCAGCGTGTTTATCCGCGAGACACTGATCCAGCTTTGGCCCCCTGACCACATGCGCGGCCGGGTAAATGCCGTGAATATGGTCTTCATCGGCGCGTCGAACGAATTGGGTGAATTCCGGGCAGGGGTGATGGCCTCCTTCACGGGCGCCGTGGCCGCTGTCGTGGCGGGCGGAGCGGGGACGATCGCGGTCGCGGGCCTGTGGGCCAAGATCTTCCCGGAACTGCGTAAGGCGCGCCACCTGGATGGTCGGGTGTAGAGGCGTCA
>CAYGKX010000024.1:0-16246 GCA_964350225.1 uncultured Rhodospirillaceae bacterium
TCTCGAGGGCCGAATAGAGGGTGTCGCCGAGATAGACCGGGCGGAGGACGCGGAAAGACGCCTCGATCAGGCCGATCAGGCTGTCGTCGGTCATGTGCGGGAAGAGGCCAGCGCCCGCCGCCGTCTGGATGAAGGTCTGCATGCCGTGGGCCAGCATGTCGCGGTGGCCGCGGCGCCGGCACCAGTCGCGGTCGTAGTGGATCGGGTGGTTGTCGCCCGAGGCGGCCTGGAAGGCGGCGAAGAGGCCCTCGGTCATGGTGCGCGAGGGCAGGGCGAAGCGCTCGCCCGGTTCGAAGTCGTCGAACCAGCGGCTCTCGGCCAGGCGGTGCGTGTCGGGGTCGAAACGGTCGGTCATGGCGGCGGTCTCCCTCGGCGGCGGTCTCCCCCGGCGGCGGTCTCCCTAGGCGGCGTCCCCGGGCGCCCTCGCGCGGGGTCGTCCGCGCCGCCGAGTGTCGGCCGCCCGGCTGCCATCCGCAAGCCGCCGCCCGATCCTGCCCCCCCCCCGCCTTGCCCGCCCGCCTGCCTTGCCCCTTGCCTTGCCGGCCACCCGCGGGTGCGCTACTTCATGCCCCGGTTCATCCGACACCAACCCGGAAGACAGCCATGCCCGAAGCCGACGGCGCCCATCCGCCGCAGATCTCCGTCGACGAGGCGATCACGACCCGGCGATCGATCCGCGCCTTCAAGCCCGACCCGGTGCCGCGCGAGACGATCGAGCATATCCTCGAGGTCGCGGCCCGCGCGCCCAGCGGTACCAACATCCAGCCGTGGTTCGTCGACGTGCTCGCCGGCGAGCCGCTGAAGGCGATGACGGACGCGCTCTTGAAGCGGCGGGAGGAGGGGCCGGCCGACCCGGAATTCTCCTACTATCCGAAGAAGTGGTTCGAACCCTATCTCGCCCGCCGGCGTAAGGTCGGCTACGACCTCTACGGCCTCCTCGGCATCGAGAAGGGAGACCGGGAGAGGATGTGGGCGCATTTCGGCCGGAACTATAAATTCTTCGACGCGCCGGCCGGGCTCTTCTTCTCCATGCACCGGGACCTCGAGATCGGCTCCTGGCTCGACATGGGCATGTTCATCGAGAACGTCATGATCGCGGCGCGCGGCCAGGGGCTCGACACATGCCCCCAGGCGGCCTGGATCGAATATCCGAAGACGGTGTCGGCGCAGCTCGGCCTGCCCGAGGATCGCATTCTGATCTGCGGCATGTGCCTCGGCTACGAGGATCCGGCCGCGCCCGAGAACGCGCTCGTCACCGAACGCTCCCCGGTCGGGGACTTCACGCGCTTTCACGGCTTCTAGTCTCCGGCAGAGCCCGGCGTTCAACGACTTGTGAAGCCGGTTCTTGGAAAGTGAGTGGTCCTTTCCGGCGGCGAAGACTAGCTTCCCAGCATGACACGCAGCCGCCCCTTTCTCTTTGTCGCGTCTCTCGCCACCGGTGCCGCCATCGCGGGTCTGATCGCGCTCCCATCCGGCGACGGCGCGCAAGCCGCCGGGGCCCGCGGGCCCGTGGTGGTCGAACTCTTCACGTCCCAGGGCTGTAATTCCTGCCCGCCGGCGGATGCCTTCCTGGGCAAGATCGCTGCCCGGCCGGGTGTGATCGCGTTGTCGTACCATGTCGACTACTGGAACTATCTCGGCTGGCGCGACCCCTATTCCTCGAAGGCGGCGACGAAGCGGCAGAAGGCCTATCGCTGGGCCATGCACACCAGCATGATCTACACGCCGCAGATGGTCGTCGACGGCCGCTACGAAGGTGTCGGCAGCCAGCGGACGCGGATCGAGCGGCTGATCGCGAAGGCCCGGGCAAAAGTGGAAATGGCTACCGTCGTGCTGTCCCGTACCGGCGACATGCTCAAGGCCACCGTCGGCGCGGTCTCGGGTACCGGCCATTGCGACATCTGGCTCGTCTTCTTCGACAAGTCGCGGACGACGAAAATTCGGTCCGGCGAACTGGGCGGCAAGACGCTGACCTACCATAACGTCGTGCGCGATTTCCGCGTTGTCGGGATGTATGAGGGCAAGGAGGCGTCCCTGACCCTCCCGGCAAAGGATTCCAGCGGAGTGCGGCGCTGGGGGGCGGCCGTTCTGATCCAGAAGCCGAATGGCGGCGCCATCGTCGGCGCCGGCATGATAACCGGCAAGTAACCCGCGCCCTCGCCGGCAATCGCATCGGCGCGGTTGAAACCCGGCGGCTGACGCGCGATCTTGAAGCCATGAGCGACCCTGGCGCAGCGCGCGTGACGGCCGTCCTGGGCCCGACCAATACCGGCAAGACCCATTTCGCGATGGAGCGCCTGCTCGGCCATGCGAGCGGGATGATCGGATTTCCCCTGCGCCTGCTCGCGCGGGAGAATTACGACCGGGCCGTCGCGCGGAAAGGCGCCCACGCCGTCGCTCTGATCACCGGCGAGGAGAAGATCCAGCCGCCCTTCGCGACCCACTTCATTTGCACGGTAGAGGCGATGCCGGTCGACCGGCCGGTTGCCTTCGCTGCCGTCGACGAGATACAGCTCGCCGCCGATCCGGAACGCGGCCATGTCTTCACCGACCGTTTGCTGCGCCTGCGCGGGTCGGAGGAGACGATCTTCATCGGGGCGGAGACGGTGCGCCCCCTCCTGCGCCGACTGGTGCCGGAAGCGGAGGTCGTCACCCGGCCGCGTTTCTCCAGGCTCTCCTATGCCGGGCCCAAGCGCATCACGCGGCTGCCCTCCCGCACCGCCGTCATCGGTTTCTCGGCAACTGAGGTCTACGCCCTGGCGGAACTGATGCGCCGCCGGCGGGGCGGCACGGCGGTCGTCCTGGGCGCGCTCAGCCCCCGCACCCGGAACGCCCAGGTCGCCATGTATCAGGCCGGGGAAGTCGACTACCTGGTCGCGACCGACGCCATCGGCATGGGCCTCAACATGGACATCGACCATGTCGCCTTCGCCGGACTCACCAAGTTCGACGGCCGCCTCAAGCGCCACCTGACGGCGGCGGAGGTCGGTCAGATCGCTGGCCGCGCCGGGCGGCACATGAGCGACGGGACCTTCGGCACGACGGCCGGCCAGGCCGCGCTGACGGCGGAGACGGTCGAGGCCGTTGAAAGCCATACCTTCCCCGCGCTCAAGGATGTCTTCTGGCGCAACGCGGAGCTCGATTTCGAGAGCCTCGACAGCCTGATCGAGAGCCTCACCGCTCCGCCCATCGAGCAATGGCTCGTCCCGGCGCGGGAAGCGGAGGATTTCCGCACCCTCTCCGCGCTCGCCCGGGCGCCCGAGGTGCGCGCGGCGGCGTCGTCCCGCCCGGCCGTCTCGCTCCTCTGGGAGGTCTGCCAGATCCCGGATTTCCGGAAACTCATGACCGATGCCCATGTCCGGCTCGCCGGACGGATCTACCGGGACCTGACATCGCCGAAAGCACGCATCTCTCCCGGCTGGCTGGAGCGGGAGGTGCGGCGCATCGATCGGGTCGACGGCGATATCGGCGCCCTGGTCGGCCGGATCGCGGAAATCCGCACCTGGACCTACGTCTCCCACCGGGCCGACTGGCTGGACGATGCCTTCGGCTGGCAGGAACGGACCCGTGCCGTCGAGGATCGCCTGTCGGACACCCTGCACGAACGGCTGACGGAACGGTTCGTCGACCGGCGGACGGCCGTGCTGGTCAAACGGCTGCGCGAGCGGGGACCGCTTCTCGGCGGGATCGGCGAGGATGGCCGTGTCGTGGTCGAGGGACACGATATCGGCGAATTGAAGGGCTTCCGTCGCCTGCCCGACCTGCTGGCGGACCGGTCGCTGTCGTATGACGGAGGCAGTTGCTGCGGCCGGAGCTCGAGGCCCGGGCGGCGGCGCTGGCGGCCGTTGAACCCCGGGCGATCCGGCTGCGCGCCGACGGAACCCTGGGATGGCAGGGCGCGGCCATCGCCCGCCTGGCGCCGGGCGAGCACCCGATGCAACCCGGCCTGGTTCCCCTGATCTGGGAGGAGGCGGAGGCCGACATACGTACATACGTGCGCCGCACGATCGAGGCGTGGCTGACGGCGCATGTCCGGCGCCTGTTCGGGCCCATCGCCGGTCGCGCCGATCCCGCCTGGCCGGCACCGCTCCGCGGTATCGTCTTTCAGCTCGCAGAAGGGCTCGGCACCGTGCCGCGTCACCAGATCGCGGCGCTGGTCGACGGTCTCGACGGCGCCGGTCGAAAGAAGCTGGCAAAACTCGGCATCCGGCTCGGCCGGACCCACGTCTATGCGCCGAAGCTGCTTCATGGTGAGGCGGCGGACCTGCGCGGGCGCCTCGTCGCACTGCATTTCGGGCTGTCGGCGGAGATGCCGCTCGCCAGGGGGCGGAAACTGCCGCCCGGACTGGCGCGCGATCTGGCGGTTCCCGACGCGGCCTATCTCGCCCGGGGGTACGCTCCCTTCAAGACCAAGGCGCTCCGCGTCGACCGTCTGGAGGCATTGGATGTCGACCTGCGCCGCCTGTCGGCCCAGGGTCCATTCACGCCCATCGCCGCGCTGGCCGACGCCTATGGCGGGTCCGACATGTTGCGCGAGGCCGTCGGGGCCCTGGGCTATCGCTGGGTTGGCCCGGGCAGGGACGCAGGGACGGCTGGGCATGTCGCGCCCCGGCCGAAACGCAAGCCGGGCGGCAAGAAGGCGCCGCGGGCCCGGCCGGCCGGCCAGCGCCGGGATCGCGGCCCCAACCCCTGCTCCCCCTTCGCCATCCTGCGCGAGCTGACCAATGGCCGTTGATGCCGGGGCCGAGAGTCTCCGCCTCGATCTCTGGCTTTGGTATGCGCGCTTCTTCAAGGCACGAACGGCGGCGACCCGCCTCGTCCAGTCGGGGAAGCTGAGGGTCAATAGCGAGATCGTCACCAAGGCTCACTACAAGCTGAGGCCCGGCGACGTCCTGACCTTTCCCCAGGGGCCGTTCGTCCGCGTGATCAAGGTCCTCGCCCTGGCGGCGCGCCGTGGGCCCGCCCCGGAGGCCCAGGCCCTGTATGATGACCTGGCCCCGCCCGAGGAACAGCCGCGCGCGCCGAGGCCGCCGCGCGACGGGATCAGGCCCGCCGGCGCCGGGCGGCCGACCAAGGCGGAACGCCGGGCCGTCGAAAGACTTAAAGGGAAGTAACACCCAACGTCCGGCAGCGGGCCGGCGCCACGAGGGAGCCTTCGATGGAGTGGATCGCCAACCCCGATATCTGGGTCAGCCTGCTGACGCTGACGGCGCTCGAGATCGTTCTCGGCATCGACAACCTTGTCTTCATCGCCATTCTCAGCCAGTCGCTGCCGGAGGAGAAGCGAAAGCTCGGCCGCAGGATCGGCCTCATCCTGGCGCTCGTCACACGATTGCTGTTGCTGCTGGCGCTGAGCTGGATGATGGGCTTGACCAAGCCGTTTCTCGATATCTGGGGGCATAGCATTTCCGGGCGCGACCTGATCCTCCTGGTCGGCGGACTGTTCCTGATTGCCAAGGCGACGTTCGAGATCCACGACAAGATCGAGGGCGATGACGGTCATGGCAAATCGAAGGTCGCGTCGGGTATGTTCGCCGTCGTCCTCCAGATCGCCATCCTCGACATCGTCTTTTCGCTCGACTCCGTCATCACGGCGGTCGGTATGGCCGATCATATCGAGGTGATGGTCGCCGCCATCGTCATCGCGATGGGTATCATGCTGATCGCGGCGGAGCCGGTCAGCGCCTTCATCAACGCGCACCCCACCGTGAAGATGCTGGCCCTTTCCTTCCTGATCCTGATCGGCGTGATGCTGGTCGCCGACGGGCTCGGCTTCCACATCCCGAAGGGCTACATCTACTTCGCGATGGGCTTCTCCTGCCTGGTCGAGGGGCTGAACCTCCTGGTCCGGCGGCGCCGGTCGAAGGCCGCGCCTACCGGCGCGACCGGCGACGGAAAATGAGGGAGAGGTTGTTGGCCGGCATCTCCACGCGGTTCGCGAGGTCGAGGCCGTAACGGTCCCCCAGCGCGGCGACCTCCTCGACGTCGCGAACGCCCCACGACGGGTCGCGCCGGCGGAGGCTCTCGTCAAAGGCCTCGTTCGACGGGGCCGTGTGGCGGCCGTCGATCCTGAAGGGGCCGTAGAGGAACAGGATACCGTCTTCGGGCAGCAACGTGCCGGCGCCTCGAAACAATCCCTCCGCCGCCGTCCAGGGGGCGATGTGGATCATGTTGATGCACAGGATCGCGTCGGCCCGTTCGACGGGCCAGACGTCGGCGGTTGTGTCGATGTCGAGCGGCGCCCGAACGTCGGCCCCGGATGCCGCCGCCCAGGCGGCCGTGCTGGCACGCAGATCCGGGTCCGGGTCGCTCGGCAGCCAGGTCACGCCGGGCAGGCGCTCCGCGAAATAGACGGCGTGCTCGCCCGTGCCGCTGGCGATCTCCAGCACCGTCGCGCCGGCCGGCAGCAGGTCGCGCAAGAGGGACAGGATCGGCTCCCGGTTCCGCTCGGTCGCGGGGGCATGGCGGCGGGCGTCGTCGGATATCTGGTCGAACAGGGACATAGGCTTTGACTGGCGGCTCTGACTGATGGCTCTGATTGGCCATGGTCTGGGACTGAAGGACGCTGACGCGACAGACTACCAGTTTCCACCCTGATGGGGCGACCGGGCGGGGTGCGGTCGCCGTTCGGAGCCTTGCGCGACGGGATGCGTCGTCCCCGATCCGATCCGGTGGCTATTCGGCGCAAGACACTGGCGTCAGGCGGGCAGGCGTCCTACAAATTCTTTCATGCTAGGAAAACTACTCGGCCTGACCGGCAAGCGCGAACAGGACGCGGACCTGTCGGAGCAGGAGTTGCATCTCGCCGTTGCCGCCTTGCTGGTCGAGGCCGCGATGATGGACGGCACTTTCGACACGACCGAGCGGGCGACCATCGAGCGGCTCGTGGTCGACCGGCTGGATCTCGACCATGCGGAGGCGAAGGAACTGATCGCCGACGCGGAAGACAGCGTGCGCGACAGCGTCGAGATGTGGGGCTTCGCCCACAAGGTGAAGAACGCCTTCAGCTACGAGGACCGGATCGGCATGATGGAGATGCTGTGGCAGGTCGTCTATGCCGACGGTGTGCTGCACGACTATGAGGCCAACCTGATGCGCCGGATCGCCGGCCTGATCTATGTCGAGGATCGGGACAGCGGTCATGCACGGAAGCGCGCTCTTGCACGATTGGGCCTTGAAGATTAGTGCAGCAATTGGATAAAGGTGCAGTCGCGGCGACGATCCCTCGGCAAGGCGATCTGGACGCGCGCCGCGGAGGAGCGCATAAGGGGGGCTCGCGCCCGGCCCGCGGAGTTATGGGGAGTAAGGAATGACCTACGCCGTTACCGAAGCCTGCATCAAGTGTAAGTATCAGGATTGCGTCGAAGTATGTCCGGTGGACTGCTTCTACGAGGGCGAGAACATGCTGGTCATCCATCCGGATGAGTGCATCGATTGCGGCGTCTGCGAGCCGGAGTGCCCGGCAGAAGCGATCATTCCCGATACCGAGCCTGACGCCGAGAAGTGGGTCGAGGTGAACCGCGAGTTTTCGGACAAGTGGCCGAACATCAATCGCAAGGGCGAGGCCCCGGCCGACGCCGACGCGTGGAAGGATGTTCAGAACAAGTTCGAGGAGCATTTCAGCCCCGAACCCGGCGGTAGCTGAGCCGTCCGCGACAATTTGCAACCTGGTGCGCGCGCCGATCTCGGCGCGCGGCACTGGAATTTGTCTAAAATCAGTGCTATATACGTCTTCTTGAAAATTGAGGCGGGTGCACGCTAGGGGAGCCGCCGGGTCGCCATAATGGCGGCGGGCACATGCTCCCAACCGGGCTTCCGCCTTAAGTTTGAGTTCGAAGAGCTCCCCTATTGAGGGGCCAAATCGTCCGGAAGACCACGCGAGAGCGGCAAACGGCGGCTGTGGGTCGCACAGCCGTAGGGTTCCTTTTGTCTCCGATGGTCGGCCGACTACGGCGCAGCGACGATGGCATGGGGTAGGCAGACGCTTCGAGAGACAGGCGTGGCGGGGGTCCAAACCCGACCGCGAAAGAGGTCGCAAGGAGACAATATGACCGCGGATGCAGAATACAAATCGGGAGACTATGTCGTCTACCCGACCCATGGCGTGGGACAGATTACAGGGATCGAATTGCAGGAAATCGCCGGGCAGAAGCTCGAGCTGGTCGTCGTCGAGTTCGCCAAGGAGAAGATGACCTTGCGCGTGCCGGTGCAGAAGGCCGGAGAGGCCGGTCTGCGCCGCTTGTCGACGCGCAAGATCATGGATTCGGCCATCAAGACCCTCAAGGGCCGCTCGCGCGTCAAGCGGACCATGTGGAGCCGCCGGGCCCAGGAATACGAAGCCAAGATCAACTCCGGCGACCCGGTGTCGATCGCCGAGGTGGTGCGCGACTTGCACCGCAATGCCGGCCAGCCCGACCAGTCCTACTCGGAACGGCAGATCTACCAGGCGGCGTTCGAGCGCCTGTGCCGCGAACTCGCCGCCGTCGAGAAGATCGACGAGGACGCGGCGGCCCAGCGTCTGGAAAAGGTGCTGCAGGTCGCCTGACCCGGTTTGCAGCGATGCGTATTCGAAAGGCCGTGCTTTGCGCGGCCTTTTGTCTGTCGGGGACGGGAAGACCGGTCGGCCGGATATAAGGGGACAAGACGCCCATGGCCCTCATGCGCATTGTCTCGGGCGGGCAGAGCGGGGTGGACCGGGCCGCACTCGATGCGGCCCTCGCCATCGGTCTTCCGATTGGCGGCTGGTGTCCCGCGGGACGATGGGCCGAGGATGGGCCGATCGATGCCCGCTATCCCCTGTTGGAAACCGCATCGGACGATCCGGCGGAACGGACGCGCCTGAACATCCGGGATTCCGACGCGACATTGATCCTTGCTCCCGGCGGCCGCGCCGACGGGATCCCCGACGGGACCGCGCTGACAGAGGCCGAGGCGCCGCGCCTGGGCCGGCCCTTCCTGACCCTCGATCCGTCACCCGACACGCTCGAAACGGCTGTCGACTGGCTCGCCCGATACGCCGTCCACACCCTCAATGTCGGCGGGCCGCGCGAGAGTTCCGTCCCCGGCATCCATGCCCGGGCCTACGCGTTTCTAGCGGAGCTCTTCAGTCGAGCGTTTCGATCTGCTCCGGGTGGGTGACCTTGACCGCCGGGCCGTTGCGCCACTTGATCCAGCCGCGCACCCGGATCCGCTTGCCCTCGTAGGACAGCGGGTCGATGCCCGCCTTGCGAAACAGCCGCCGTGCCCTTGGGTCGATTTCGATGGTGAAGTCGCGCCGCCAGTTGCGCTCGAAATTCAGGTAGATGAGACGCCGGGTCTTCGCCGCCCGGAAGACGACGCCCTCGACGAGCTGGAAGCTGTCGACGTCGCGCGCCGCGCCCGTGTCGGTCCGGATGGCGTAGAAGTCCTCGCGCCAGATGCCTTTTCGCCCGCGGCGCGCGGTGCGTTCCAACGCGTACATCTTGGCGGCCAGCGACCGGTTGTCGGGAAAGGTATAGACCCGGGCGAGGCCGCGTTTGAGAAGTTCCGCCTGGACCCAGCGGCCATCGGACAGGTGAATATGGGCCAGAAGGCGGCGATAACGATCGACCCGGCGGCCGCCGTAGGACAGGGTGACCGACTTGCCCAGGACCATGTCCGAAAGCGCCTTCTTCGCTTCGTGGGCGAGCGGCCATTTCGTCACCCCCCGGCGTCCCAGCGGCAGCTTCGGCGCCTGGATGCCGACCAGGCGGACCTGATCGCCGCTTGCCAGCGTCACCGTATCGCCGTCGATCACGGCGACGACCTTGCCGTCGCCCCCGGGATTCAGCCGTTCGGCCGCAGAGAGGGCGTCCGGCGCAACGGCCAGTAGCGCCGCGGCGAGGCCGGCAATTCCCGTTCGGCAGATGGCGGTCGACAGGGGGAACATCTTGGTCCAACCGATGCTTGGCGGTATGGGACGCATAGTATATCACCGACCGGGACCGTCGGGGACGGCAGGAGGCCGAGCGATGCGCGGGAGATATTCAATGGAGCGGGCCGACCTGTTTCCGGCCATCGAGCCGTATCGCTCGGGCATGTTGCAGGTCGACCAGCGCCATCAGGTCTATTGGGAGGAATCCGGCAACCCGTCCGGGGTTCCGATCGTATTCGTCCATGGCGGACCGGGTGCCGGGACGGCGCCTCTGCACCGCCGCTATTTCGATCCACGCCACTACCGCATCGTGCTGTTCGACCAGCGCGGCGCCGGCCGCTCCACCCCGACCGGCGAGATCGAGGACAACACGACCCAGCTTCTTCTGTCGGACATGGAGGCACTGCGGCGCCATCTCGGCATCGACAGGTGGTTCCTCTTCGGCGGGTCCTGGGGGTCAAGTCTCGCCCTCGCCTATGGCGAGGCCTTTCCCGACCGCTGCCGCGGGTTCATCCTGCGCGGTATCTTCCTGTGCCGCACGTCCGAGGTGGAGTGGTTCCTGCACGGCATGGGGATGGTCTTTCCGGAAGCGCATCGCGCCTTTGTCGAGTTTTTGCCGGCCGATGAGCGGGAGGATATCCTCGAGGCGTATCACCGTCGGCTCGTCGATCCGGATCCCCAAGTCCATCTGCCGGCCGCCCGGGCCTGGAGCGCTTATGAAGGCGCCTGTTCAACCCTGCTGCCCAGCCCGGAAACGGTGACGGCCTTTCAGCAGGACCGAATGGCGCTCGGCCTCGCCCGGGTCGAGGCACACTACTTCAAGAACGAACTGTTCCTGTCCGACGAGGCGCTCCTGCAGGGGGTCGAACGTGTGCGGCACCTGCCTGCGGTCATCGTGCAGGGCCGCTATGACATCGTCTGTCCGATCGTTACGGCCGACGAACTGCACCGGGCCTGGCCGGAGGCGGACTATGTCGTCGTCCCCGATGCCGGCCACTCGGCGATGGAGCCCGGCATCCGCCGCGCGCTCCTGCGCGCGGTGGAGCAGTTCAAGGACCGCGGCTGACCGCGTCGGTCACAGCGACCTCAGGAAGGCGATCAGCGCTTCCCGGTCGATCTTCTTCATCTGCCGGAAGCGCTGTTTCGCCCGCTCCGCCTCCCCGCCATGCCACAGGATCGCCTCGGCCAGCGTGCGCGCCCGCCCGTCATGCAGGTAGAAGGCATGGCCGCTCACGACCTGGAAACGGCCGAGGCCCCAGAGCGGCGGGGTCCGCCAGTCGCGCCCGCCGGCGTCCCAGGCGCGCACCCCGTCGGCCAATCCCGGGCCCATGTCGTGAAGCAGCAGATCGGTATAGGGATGGATGGTCTGGTTGGCGAGGGCCGGGAAGGGGCTGTCGCCGGTCTTCAGGCTGGGCCGATGACAGGCCGCGCAGCCCGCGGCGTGGAACAGTTTCTCGCCCCGCCGCACCTGGGGCTTGTCCGCATCGGTGCGCAATGGCACCGCAAGATGGCTCACATAGAACTCGATGTCGGCCAGGATCCGGTCGCCGACTTCCGGGGAGCCGCCCTCCGGCGCCGCGCGGCAGGCGGCCTGCGGGGCCGGGCAGTTCTGCGTCGGGTAGAGCCGGTTCGTCAGCCCCATGTCGTTTCGGAAAGCGTCGGCCGTCTGTTGTGCAATCGTCGGCTGGCTCGCCTTCCAGCCAAAGCGGCCCAACACGCGCTTGCCGCTGGCCGCGTCGACCACGCGGTTTGCCCGGCCCCGGATTCCGTCCCGGTCACGGTCCTTGGGATCGGAGAATTTCAGGATGTCCGCCTCCGGTACGGCGGCGAGCAGGCCCAACCCGGTCAGCTGCGGGGCGATGCGCATCGAACGCGCGACCGACGGGCCGATGGGGCCGAAGGCGAGGTCGCGAAAGGCGATCTTCGGGCGGCGCAGCCGGTAGGGCGTGCCGTCGCCATACCGGCCCTTGACGATCTCCCAGGTTATCGACGCGCGGCCTTCTGGCGGGATGCCGGTGTTGGACCGGTCGTTGATCTGGAGGCCATAGGCCGGGTGCTCCCGGCGCGGGCCGCCGGTCGCCGGACCGGGCAGCGCCAGCTTGACGACGGCGGACATCAGCGCCGCGTCCGGCCCGTCGGGCGGGCGACCCCGGCCGTCGCGGGCATGACAGCCGGCGCAGCCGACCCGGTTGAAGGTCGGTCCCAACCCGTCCAGGTCGGCGACCGGTGACGGTGCCGGCACCCAGTTCAGGTTGAACAGGCGCTGACCCTCGAAGAAGCGCGGGATGTTCTTCTGCGGCAGATTCGCGGCCGGCAGGGCGAAGGCATCCCGGTCGGTTCCCGCCCGACTGCCGGCCCCGCCCAGGCGCGGGCCGACGCGCTCGACAACCGGTTCGTCCCGTGCGGCGATATAGTGGGTCGCCACGGCGGCGGCGACGAGAAGAACGCCAAGTCCCAGGCGGGTTCGCAGTGTGAGAGGCGGGTTCATGGCCGGACTTTAGCGTGCTCCCCACCGCCGGCAAGACCCGCCCGGATTGACGGCGGTCCCGCCATCCGGCAATTGAGGGGCGTCCACAGTCAAGGGGAGGCCGCGCCATCGGCTACGACCTGAACGGCAAGCGCGTCTGGATTGCCGGCCATCGTGGGATGGCAGGAGCCGCCTTCGTTCGCCGGCTCTCGGCGGAACCCTGCGAGATCCTGACCGCGACCCGGTCGGAGCTTGATCTGCGCGACCGCGGCGCCGTCGAAGCCTGGATGGCCGACCGGCGGCCCGACGCGGTGGTCCTGGCCGCGGCGAAGGTCGGGGGCATTCACGCCAACGCGGCCTATCCCGTCGAATTCCTCAACGACAATCTCGTCATCGAGACAAATGTCCTTCACGCCGCACACAGGGCCGGCGTGGAGAAACTGCTGTTTCTCGGCTCCTCCTGCATCTACCCGCGGGAGGCGCCGCAGCCGATGTCGGAAGACGCGCTTCTGACCGGTCCGCTGGAGCCGACGAATGAGGCGTATGCCATCGCGAAGATCGCCGGGATCAAGCTCTGCCAGGCCTATCGAGCCCAGTATGGCCGGGACTTCATCGCGGTGATGCCGACCAATCTGTACGGCCCCGGCGACAATTATCATCCGACCGACAGCCATGTCGTCGCCGCCCTCATCCGGCGCTTCCATGAGGCAATGGAGCGGGACGACCCGCGGGTCACGGTCTGGGGCAGCGGCCGTCCCCGCCGAGAGTTTCTCTATGTCGACGATATGGCCGATGCCGGCGTTTTCCTCCTGAAATCCTATTCGGGACCGGTCGCTCTCAATGTTGGGACTGGCCGGGATATCTCCATCGCGGAGTTTGCCGAGACAGTGAAGGAGGTTGTCGGCTATCGGGGTGAGATCGTCTTCGACACGACGAAACCGGACGGGGCGCCCCGCAAGCTGCTCGACATCTCGCGCATCGCGGCACTGGGCTGGCGCCCGGCGACCGGCTTGCGTCCGGGTCTCGAGAAAAGCTACGCATGGTTCCGTGCCGCGCTCGCCTCCGGGACGTTGAGCGAACGCGGTCACTGACCCATTCGATGTCGCGACGCACGGTGTCGCGCGGTCCCGCTTTGCGGGCGCTGGCGGGTTTCTCGGCCGCCCGCGGCCATGCTATATGCACCGCGATGGCCCCGTAGCTCAGCAGGATAGAGCGACAGATTCCTAATCTGTAGGTCGCAGGTTCGAATCCTGCCGGGGTCGCCATCCATCCCTTCCCGCACTGCCGCGCCGGCGGACGGCCTCCCCGCGAACCCAACTCCGCCATCGCCCCAATCGCCCCGGCAAAGTCGGGCATGCCCATGGTGGCAGAATGCGGTATCCTGCTCTTCTGGTACGGGATGAATAGCTGCCGCCAAGATCTCGGTCCTGGAATGCGCCCCCTTCGGGCATGTTGCCACCCGTTGCCGCTTGCTGCGTCTCTTGGCGGCCGCGTCCGCGCCGTCACATCTCTTCGCCGTCTTTCGCCCACCCTCCAAGACCCCCAAACTCTCAGGCCCGCTTCCATTCGCCGACAACCGTTCGGCCGATCTGCGGGTATCTTCTTGTCGAGTGGAGACCCGAAACCCAAGGTGACCGCGTCATGGAAGTACCAAACCGCGCTGCGGCCACGATAGTGCCCCAATGGGTCCCAATAGGTCCTGTCATGAAGAAGAGCGAGACAATTTGGCTGGATGTTCCCGAAGCCCCCTGGGGACCCTTGCGCCTCTTGCACCGGCCGGCGGAAGGGGCCGCGACCGGCGCGCCGGTACTCTTCCTGCACGGCGCCCTCTCGGCCGCGGCGCAATTCGATCTTCCAGTCGACGGCATGTCCTGGATGGCGCATGTCGCCGCCCGGGGACGCGATGCCTGGGCCCTCGACCTGCCCGGCCATGGCGCCTCCCGGCTCGTGGAATTCGACGCACCTGCCGAGGCGGGGATCCCCTTGCCACGGGCCTGGGATACGCCTCCAGCGGTCGAGGCCGCGCTCGACCGGATCGGCCGCCGCGCGGTGCTCGTCGGGCATTCCTGGGGCGGCACCGTCGCCGCGCTGGGGGCAATGGCGGCGCCTGAGCGGGTTCTGGCATTGACCCTGATCGCGCCTCCCTATCTGCCAGACCTGCCGGATCGCGACGTGCCGCACGGGTCGTGGCGCGACCTGTCGCTCGACACGATCCGCCGGCGCTGGGACATGGAAATCCCGACAGAGGACAAGGCCTCTTTCCGCGACCCGGCCGTGCTGGACGCCTATCTCGCCGCCCTGGCGGATCCGGTTCGTCTCGGCGCTGACAGCAGCCCGGGCGACCTGTCGCGCAGCACCGTCCGGTTCCCCGCCGGTCCCTTCGCAGACTTCGCCGGCATCGTTTCCGGCAAGCCGACCTACGATCCGGACGCGATCCGTCCGCTCTTCTGGTCCGGGGCGGCGACGATCCGGTGGCCGTCGAGGACGACCAGAGGCAGTTCTTCTACCTCATCGGTGCCGCGGAGAAGCGCTATGTGACCCTGCCGCGCGGGACCCACTTCCTGCCGCTCGAGCGCTGGGCCCCCCAGCTCTTCGAGACCGTCGACGAATTCATCGAGGAGTTCGAATAGGGCAGTGGGGCCGGCTGGCATCATTCTGGCGGCACCGGCAACGGGCCAGGGCAAGACGACGGTCACCCTCGGGTTGCTGCGGGCGCTGGCGCGGAAAGGCGTAAGGGCCGCGCCGGCGAAAGTCGGACCCGATTTCATCGATCCTGCCTTTCATGCACGGGCGGCGGGACGCCCGGGCGTCAATCTGGACGACTGGGCCATGCAAGATGGGACACTCGCCAGTGTGCTTGCGGGGACAGGCAAGGACGCGGACCTCATCTTCTGCGAGGGCGTGATGGGACTTTTCGACGGCGCGCCCGGTGGAGGTGGGTCGACGGCCGATATCGCCCGGCGGACGGGCTGGCCGGTGATCCTCGTTGTCGACGCGTCGGCCCAGGGCCAATCGATCGCCGCGCTTCTCCATGGCTTCGCGAGCTGGCAGCCGGACGTGCAGGTGGCCCGCTGTATCCTCAACCGTATCGGCGGGGAAGGGCACCTAGAACTGGTTGCGCGTGCCGTCGCTCCCCTCGGCATTCCACTTCTTGGCGCGCTGCCATACAGCCCGCAAATCTCGTTACCGGAACGGCATCTCGGGCTGGTCCAGGCGTCCGAGACGCCCGCGCTCGAGAGACTCCTCGACACCCTGGCCGACCTTGTCGCTCGGCATCTGGATCTCGATGGTCTCGTTGCGCTCGCGAGGCCCGCCGATGTTCTGAGGAGCACCTCGGAAACGGGGTTGGCCCTGCCACCGCCAGGAAGCCGCGTCGCCGTCGCCCGGGATGCGGCTTTCGCGTTTGCCTATACGCACATTCTCGACGACTGGCATCGTGCGGGCGCGGAGGTCGTGCCCTTCTCCCCCCTTGCGGATGAGCCGCCGGAGCGGTCGGCCGATGCGGTCTTCCTGCCCGGCGGCTATCCGGAACTCCATGCCGGACGGATTGCGGCTGCCGAAACCTTTCTCGCGGGGCTTCGGAAGGCTGCAGAGACAGGCAGTTTCGTCTATGGCGAGTGTGGCGGGTTCATGGTGCTGGGCGACAGGCTGACAGATGCCGATGCCAAGGATCACGCGATGGCGGGCCTCCTGCCTCTCGCAACCAGCTTCGCCGAACCCGTTTTGACCATCGGGTACCGCCGGGCCACCCTGGTGAGCGACCTTCCTTTCGGTCCCGCCGGAAGCGTCTTCGCGGCGCACGAGTTCCATCAGTCGCGGCAGGTCGATGCGGTGGCAGCGTCGCCCCTCTTCCACGCAACCGACGGCGCTGCGGCGTTGCCGCGCCC
>CAYGKX010000024.1:16256-18470 GCA_964350225.1 uncultured Rhodospirillaceae bacterium
CTCTTACCTCCACCTCATCGCCCAGGTGGCGGTGTAGCACCTTCGGTCCCCTATCCACGGGCCACCCTCGATTCTGGAGTGCGATCGACAGATCAGCATCCGGCCGCCGGCTCCCGCCGCCAGGGGATCACCCAGGGCTGGCCCTCATGTTCGCCGGACAGCGCGCTGACGCCGTAGACTTCCACCAGCCGATCCGGGGTGAGGACTTCGGCCGGGGCGCCGGCGCCGGCGATCAGACCCCTTTTCATCATCACCAGCCGGTCGCAGAAGCGGGCCGCGAGCGTCAGGTCGTGCAGTACGACCACGACCGTGGTGCCGCTGTCGGCCAGCGCGCGCAGATGCTCCATGACCTCAAGCCGGTGATAGGGGTCGAGGCCCGCGACCGGCTCGTCGGCGAGAAGGATCCTCGGCTCGCCCGCCAGCACGCGGGCCAGCAGTACCCGCGCGCGCTCTCCGCCCGACAGGGTGTCGACCCGGCGGTCGGCTAAATGCGTCGTCCCGGTGGCGTCGAGGGCGGCTTCCACTGCCGCAATGTCCGCCGCGCCCAGCCCGCCGAAGGGCCGCCGGTAGGGCAGGCGGCCGAGGGCGACGATTTCCCGCGCCGGAAGAGGCCAGGCGCTCGCGGCCGCCTGCGGCAGGTATCCGACCGTGCGCGCCCGGTTCTGTCTCGCCACGCGGCCGAGCGGTGTGCCGTCAAGGAGGACCGCGCCCCGCAGCGGGTCGACGAGCCCGGCCAGGGTTCGCACCAGGGTGGTCTTGCCGGCCCCGTTCGGACCGATCAGGCCGGCGAGCGTGCCCCCGTTCAAGGCCAGGTTCACACCCTCAAGAATGGGTGTGCCCTCCAGGGCAACGTCCAGGTCACGGGTCTCGATGGCGCTCACGACCCACGCTCCCGTGCATGGAGAACCAGCCACAGGAAGAAGGGCGCGCCGATCAGAGCCGTGAGCACGCCAAGCTTCATCTCCTGGCCGGGCAGGACCACGCGTACGGCGATGTCCGCAGAGAGTGTGAGGAGAGCACCGCCCAGCGCGCTGGCGGCAAGCAACGGTGCGGGACGATGCCCGACCAACGGACGCAGCACATGGGGCACGACCAGTCCGACGAAGCCGATGATGCCGGCGACGGATGTCGCCGCGCCGATCCCCAAGGCGGTCCCCAGGACAATCCGCCAGCGCAGGGACACGAGCCGGATGCCGAGGCTCTCCGCCGCATCCTCGCCCAGGGTCAGCGCGTCGAGCCCGCGTCCCACGCTGAGGACCAGGGCGAGACCGACCAGCAGGAAGGGGGCGGCCAGCCAGACATGGGTCAGGCTGCGGTCGGTCAGGGCGCCGAGCATCCAGAAGACGATTTCGAGGGCGGCATAGGGGCTGGGTGCGAGGCTGAGGGCGAGGGCGGTCAGCGCGCCGGCCAGGCTGGAGACGGCGATGCCGGCCAGGATAAGGGTCATCGTCCCGGCGGCCCGGCCCGCCAGGGCAAGGATGAGCAGCACGCAAAGCGCCGCGCCGGCGAGGCCGCCAAGGGGCAGCGCAAGCGGCAGGGTCGCGGCGAGGCCGAAATAGAGGGCGACGACGGCCCCGAGCGCCGCCGAGGCGGAAATGCCGATCAGCCCGGGTTCCGCCAGCGGATTGCGCAGATAGCCCTGCAGCGCCGCACCGCAGGCGCCGAGGGTCGCGCCGATCAGCAGGCCCAGAAGGGCTCGCGGCAGCCTCACCTCGCGGGCGATGAGGGCGGCGGCATCCTCGCCGCCTGAGAACAGCCCCTGGAGGATGGCCGAGGCGTCGAGGCCGGCGGGTCCGGTCAGGAGAGACCCGACGAAGGCGGCGGCCGTCGCCAGCGTCAGCAACAGATAGAGGAGGGTCGGCGCCCGGCGGGTCATCGCGCGGGATCCCTCAGAAGTCGCCGCCGCAGGTCGGCCAGCTTTTCGATCGCGGTTGCGACATAGGGGGTGCCGCAATCCCAAAGGCGGCTCGGTATGCGCACATGCGGGGTGCGATCCACGACGTGGCGGAACAGCGGATGGGCCAGAAGCGCGGTCGCGAGCGACGGCGCGCCGCCGGTCCGGGGCAGGATCAACGCGTCCACGTCGCTGGTCGCGAGCTTCTCGAGGGGCAAGAGGCCATCGCGTTCGACACCGCTTTCGCGGACCAGGTTGCGAAAGCCGGCATGGCGCACGACCGCGTCCGACAACCCGCCGATGCCACCCGTAAAACCACG
>CAYGKX010000025.1:0-782 GCA_964350225.1 uncultured Rhodospirillaceae bacterium
TCGATCAGGGCGCCCTCCCCGGGGTCCAGGCGCACCGTCCGGCCGTCCTGTTCGCTCGTCGCCCGTCCCTCGACTTGCTGGATGACGATCGAGAGCTCCCGCCCGCACCGGGCGATGGCGCGCGGGGTGCGGGCCACGCGCTGGGGCGTACCGGCTAGCTCCGCCAGGACAGTCTCGCCGAAGATCGACGCGTCGAGGTCCCCCTCGAAACGCGCCGGCGTCTCGGGCTCTACATCGAGTTCGACATAGGTGCCGCGGATGCGATCCAGCCAGAAGTCGAACCGCTCCCGGGCGGGGATGTCGGCGGCGGAAATGCGCATCGGCCCCTCCGGTCTGAAGCCTCGATGGTAGTGGAAATTTCGCCCCATGTCGCTCCGCTACCGAACTTCTGGCACGGAGCGTCAAGCGCCCCGCGAACGCGACCGGCAGACTTCCTGCTTCACCAACTCCCTCGAAAAACTGCGCGCGGAGTCCGCCATGCCGCTGACCCATCCCCAGTTCAAGGTCGCCGCCGTTCAGGCCGCGCCTGCCTTCCTCGACCTCGACGCCAGCCTCGACAAGGCCATCGGGCTGATCGAGGAGGCCGCGTCGAACGGCGCCAGGCTCATCGCCTTTCCCGAATGCTGGATCCCCGGCTACCCCTTCTGGATCTGGCTCGATTCCGTCGGCTGGGGCATGCAGTTCGTCCAGCGCTATTTCGATAACTCCATGACCGCCGACGGGCCGGAGATGCAGCGCCTGCAGGCCGCCGCCCGGGACAACGGCATCCATGTCGTCATGGG
>CAYGKX010000025.1:792-14782 GCA_964350225.1 uncultured Rhodospirillaceae bacterium
AGAAGCGAGGCCGCCGAGGGCGTAAGAACTACAACTACTACCTGGTCTGCATCAACAACGATGGCTCCTCGGCCAAGGTGCCACTGGGAAGCCCCTGCGCCGAAGCGGCCGCGGTGCCATTCCTCGAACGCGCCAACGCCCGTGGCATTCCCATCATCGACGAGACGGGTGCGCTTCTCGCCGCCCGCCGGAAGCTGCGCCCGACCCATGTCGAACGCTCGGTCTTCGGCGAGGGCGACGGCAGCGACATCGCGGTCCACGACACCGTGATCGGCCGGCTCGGCGCCCTCAATTGCTGGGAGCATATCCAGCCACTCTCGAAATACGCCATGTTCAGCCAGCAGGAGCAGGTGCATGTCGCCTCCTGGCCGTCCTTCTGCATCAACAAGGAGTTGGCCTTCGCGCTGAGCGAAGACGCCAATCTGGCGGCGACCCGGGTCTACGCCATCGAGGGCCAGTGTTTCGCCATCGCCGCGACGGCGGTTTTCTCGCCGGAGATGGTCGAGACCCTCCTGGACAATCCGTTCAAGCAGCAGTTCATGCACCATGGCGGCGGCTTCTCGGCGATCTTCGCGCCGGACGGGCGATGCATTTCCGAGCCGCTGCCGCCAACCGAAGAAGGCCTGATCTATGCCGACATCGACCTCGGCATGATCTCCCTCGCCAAGGCCGCCGCCGACCCTGTCGGCCACTACAGCCGGCCCGACGTCCTGCAACTCGCCTTCAACCCGGCCCCGCAGCGCCGGGTCGTCGGGCTGGGCGAGGCGACGGTGACCGCGGCGCCCCGCGTGAGCGCCGCACCGCCGCCGGAAAGCGAGGAGAGCGCGGCGGCGGAGTAAAACGCCACCCCCGGTGATGCCCCTCCCCCTCAAGGGGGGAGGGGCTCATATTGCGCAGCATGGATCGCTTCGCCAACCTCCTCGACCGCCTGCTCTACACGCCCTCGCGCAACGGCAAGCTGACCCTGCTCGCGGACTATTTCCGGAAGGTGCCGGATCCGGACCGGGGCTGGGGGCTGGCGGCGCTGACCGGCGGGCTGGATTTCCCGAACGCGAAGGCCGGCGCCATCCGGGCGCTGGCGGCGGAGCAGGTGGACGAGGTCCTTTTCCGCCTGTCCTACGACTATGTCGGCGACCTGGCGGAGACCTGCGCGCTTCTCTGGCGCGGCGAGGCCGAGGGCGAGGCCCCGCCTCTGACCGAGGTCGTGGAAGCGCTGAGAACCGCGAGCCGCGCGCGGGTTCCGCAGCTTCTGTCCGGCTGGCTCGACCGGCTCGACGGGACCGGGCGCTGGGCGCTCCTGAAGCTCGTGACCGGCGGCATGCGGGTCGGTGTGTCCGCGCGCCTGACCAAGGTCGCGCTCGCCCAGGCCTTCGACCGCCCGGTCGAGGAGATCGAGGAAGTCTGGCACGGCGTCGACCCGCCCTATGGCACTCTGTTCGCCTGGCTGGAGGGCCGCGCCGACAAGCCCGACCTCGCCAGCCTGCCGGCATTCCGGCCTTTCATGCTGGCCCACCCGCTGGAAGATGCCGACCCGCTCGACCCCGCCGACTGGCAGATCGAATGGAAATGGGACGGCATCCGGGCGCAGTTCGTGTCCGTCGGCGGACAGCGGCGCGTCTATTCCCGCTCCGGCGACGACATCAGCGGCACCTTCCCCGACATCGTCGAGGCGATGGATTTCGAGGGTGTGCTGGACGGAGAGCTTCTGGTGCGCGGCGCCGACGGCGGTCCGGCCCCCTTCAACGACCTGCAGCAGCGGCTGAACCGGAAGACCGTGACCGGCAAGATGCTGGCCGACCGACCGGCCTTCGTCATCGCCTACGACCTCCTGTTCGAGGGGAGCGAGGACGTGCGCGAACTGCCTCTCGCGGAACGGCGCGGCCGGCTGGAGAGCTTCCTCGCCCAACATGGCGGCGAGCGGTTCGAGCCCTCGGCGATCCTCGAGGCGACCGGCTGGGACGTCGTCGCCGGCCTGCAGGCCGAAGCGCGGCGCCTCGGCCGCGAGGGCCTGATGCTGAAGCGCCGCGACAGCGCCTATGTCGCCGGCCGGGTCAAGGGCCTGTGGTTCAAGTGGAAGCGCGACCCGCTGACCGCCGACGCAGTGCTGATGTATGCCCAGCGCGGCCACGGAAAGCGCAGTTCCTTCTACTCCGACTACACCTTCGGGGTCTGGCGCGAGGGCGAGCTGGTGCCGGTCGGCAAGGCCTATTTCGGCTTCACCGACGAGGAACTGCGCCAGCTCGACAAATGGGTGCGCGACCACACGACCAACCGCTTCGGGCCCGTGCGCGAAGTGGAAAAGGAACTGGTCCTGGAGGTGGCCTTCGACAGCGTCCACGCCTCGACCCGCCACAAGTCCGGCCTCGCCATGCGCTTTCCGCGCATCTCCCGCATCCGCTGGGACAAGCCGGCCGCCGAGGCGGACGTTATCGAGAACCTGACGTCGCTGGCCGAGTGATCCCTGCAATCAGGCAAGGTCGCGAGTTCTACACGCCGCCTGGCGGCCGCCTCGCGCCCAGAGCCTCCAGTTCCTCCACGCTCCGCGGCCAGTCCTTCTTGAGGAGCCGCGACAGCGAGCGGTCGGCCAGCACACGTCCGCCGGTCTGGCAGGCCGGGCAGTAGTTCGTTTCGTTCGTTGCATAGACGATGCGCTGCACGGCCGTCCCGCAGGCCGGACAGGCTTCGCCATATTTCCCATGGACGGCCATTTCCGGCCTGAACGCCGTGACCTTTTCCGGGAAGGCCGCCTCCGCCTCCGCACAAAGACGGTTGCGCCAGTCCGTCAGGGTCGACCGGGTGGCGTCGTAGAGCCGTGCGATCTCCTCCTCGCCCAGCTTCTGGCTCATGGCGATGGGCGAGAGGCGGGCACGGTGCAGGATCTCGTCCGAATAGGCGTTGCCGATCCCGGCGAAGGCGCGTGGGTCCGTAAGGGCGCGTTTCAGCGTGTGGTTGCCGTGGGTCAGCGCCGCGCGAAAGGCATTGAGGTCTATCTCGAGCGGCTCCAACCCGCCGGGGTCGTGGTCGGCGAGCGCGGAGGTGCCGCGCACCGCGTGAAGCGATGCCCGCTTCTTGCTGCCCGCCTCCGTCAGGATCAGGCTGCCCGTCTCAAGATCGAAGGCGGCGAGGCCACGCTTGCCGCCGGGCATCTTCGCGCCGGGCTCCGCCCAATGCAGGCGCCCCGCGATCATCAGATGCAGGACCAGCCACAGGTCGCCCTCGACCCCGATCGCAATACGCTTGCCGATGCGTCGCAAGGCCGTCACCGAACAGCCCTCGAACGCCGCGAGCGGCGGGTCGACCGAGCGGAGGAGGAAAGGGCTCGTGAGGCGAATGCCGGTCAGCCGCACCCCCATCACCCGACGGTCCAGCGCCGTCAGATAGGCCTCGATATCGGGCAACTCGGGCATCGGTCGTCCTGTCGGCGAAGGGACAGTATCGTCCCCCCGCGCGCGATACCGCCTGGGCAGTCCGATTGCGGGGGTAGCCGAGACTATCATGCGGCGTCCTGCCAGCCAGCGCGACTTGCACCCGGGCGCCTGAGCGGATAGAGCCAGAGCCGTACAACGCCTTGCCGCGAGGGGAGCCGCATGCCCGTCCTGCCAGCCGACAACATCGATTTCGACTTCGAGGCCCCTGTGGTGATCGTCGGCGCCGGCGCCTGCGGGCTGGTCGCGGCCCTGACCCTGAAGGACGCGGGGATCGATCCCCTGGTCCTGGAACGCGATCCGGCCCCGCAGGGGTCGACTGCGCTCTCGTCCGGCCTGATCCCGGCGGCGGGGACGCGCATCCAGAAGACCAAGGGGGTCGAGGACAGTCCCGACCTCCTGGCGGGCGACCTGAGCCGCAAGGCCAAGGGCGAGAACGACCCGGCCGTCGTGCGAGCGGTCGCCGAAGTGTCCGGTCCCACGATCGACTGGCTGAACGACGAGAAGGGCATCCAGCTGTCACTGGTCGAGGGCTTCCTCTATCCCGGCCATTCGGTCCTTCGCATGCACGGCCCGCCGTCCCGGACCGGCGGCGAGCTGATGGGGGCGCTGACGAACCGGGCGGAAGCGGAGGGCATCGATATCGTGACCGATGCCGTCGTGAACGACCTCTACACCGCCCCGGACGGCCGCATCGCGGGCGTCTCCTTCGTCCGCCCCGACGGCAGGCGGGAGGCGGTCGGCTGCGGCGCGCTGATCCTCGCCTGCAACGGTTTCGGCGGCAACGAGGCGATGGTCGAGGAGCATATCCCGGAGATCGCCGGGGCCGTCTATTGCGGCCATGCCGGCAACAAGGGCGATGCGGTCAACTGGGGACGCGACCTGGGCGCCGCAGTCGCCGACATGGGGTCCTTCCAGGGTCACGGCTCTGTCGCCCATCAGCACAACATCCTCATCACCTGGGCCGTGATGATGGATGGCGGGTTCCAGGTAAATGCGACCGGCGAGCGCTTTTCGAACGAACATGCCGGCTATTCCGAACAGGGCAAGGTCGTCAACGCCCAGCCGGGCCGGGTCGCCTGGGACATCTATGACGCCCGGATACATGAACTTGCGATGGGCTTCGAGGATTACCGGGACGCCGAAAAGGCGGGCGCCGTCGTCACTGCCGGTACGATCGAGGACCTTGCCGCGAAACTTGGGTTACCGGATGGCGCGCTGGCCCGGACCCTGGCCGAGACGCGTGCCTTTGCACAGGGGGAGGGAAGCGACCCCTTCGGCCGCGATTTCACCGGCGCACCGGCACTCGAAGCGCCCTTCTACGGCATCAAGGTGGCGGGCGCCCTGTTCCACACCCAGGGCGGTCTCGCGGTCGACACGGGCGCCCGGGTTCTGCGCCCCGACGGCACGCCCTTCCCCAATCTTTTCGCCGGCGGCGGGGCTGCGCGGGGCCTGTCGGGCAGTTCGGACTACGGCTACCTGTCGGGGAATGGCCTCTTGGCCGCGGTCATGCTGGGCCGGATCGCGGGATTGTCGGCGGCGAGGCTGCTGGCCGGTTAGCGCGCGTCATCCGATCCTTCGAGACGGGCGCTCACGCGCCCTCCTCAGGGTGAAGGGACCTTCTGTTCCACCATCAACCCCTTCAAGCTGAGGAGCGCGAAACGCGTTTCGGAGCGTCGGAAGCAGGGCGGCTGCCATGCGCGCTCAGTCCACGGCGTGAACGTGCGTCCCGTCCGACGCCGCGAGCAGGTCGGACACACGTTTCTCCTCCGCCGCGTCACGGACGGCAACCCAGATGACGAGGCCGCCGCCGCCGACCGCCTCCTTGTACTGCTCCCGATATCGCTCTCCGACATAGCGGTCGATGGCATTCTCGACGGATGCCTCGGTCTCGTCGCTGACCATGGAGGCGATGCCGACGGGGCCGCCGACAGCGTAGGCGATGCCGGTCATGCCGATCATGCCGATCGTCGCGAGCCCTTCGCCCAGGGCGTGGATCGCCTTGGCGACGCCGCGCTGGACGTCCAGCCCCTCGCGCGGGGTGTCGCGCCGGTCCGCCAGGACCTCGACGGGCGGGATCGCATCGCCGAAATGATCCTGGAGGGCGCCGTGGGCGCCGAGGATGCTGATCGCGCCGGTCTCGACACCGGCGGCCTGCAGGCTGTCGAGCGCGCCTTCGAAGGCGCCGGCGGTGTCGAAGATGGCCGCCACATGGCGCGGCCGGCTCTGGCTGGTGGACATGACCTGGGTGCTCCTGGACTGCGGCATCGGCTCGGGAACGCGCCACGCCGCCGATCGGTTGCGCTAACAAGGCATGGCCCCGCCGGGCGGGTCAAGATCGCCGGGCCTATCCAGCGACGGGAAAGGCCGGTTTAATTGCCGCATGAACGATCGGACAGACACACCCGCCGGCGTACCGCTTTCCGGCGTCCGGGTCGTCGACCTGGGCCGCGTCGTCGCCGGGCCGCTGGCCGCGATGATCCTTGGCGACCTGGGCGCCGATGTCGTCAAGGTCGAGCCCGCGCCGGACGGCGACTTCATCCGCCGGGTCGAGCCCAGCTTCACCCCCGGCATGGGCAGCTATTTCGCGACAGTGAACCGCAACAAGCGGAGCGTCGTCGCGGACCTGCGCGCGCCCGGCGGCAAGAAGCTGCTGGCCGCCCTGATCGAGGGAGCGGACGTCGTGGTCGAGAATTTCCGCCCCGGGATCATGGAGGCGATGGGCTTCGACCCGGCCGAACTGGTGGCGCAGCACCCGCGCCTGATCGTCGCCCGCCAGTCGGCCTATGGCGCGACCGGCCCCGACGCCCGGAAACCCGGTGTCGACCAGATCATCCAGGGCGTGTCCGGCTTCATGAGCGTCACCGGCACGAAGGAGAGCGGCCCCCTGCGCGCCGGGATCGCGATCAGCGACGTCCTGTGCGGCCTGTGCGGCGCGATCGCCATCCAGGCGGCGCTGGCCGAGCGGGCGCAGACGGGCCGGGGCCAGGTCGTGACCGGCTCGCTCCTCGAGGCGATGCTCGGCCTGATGAGCGTTCAGGCCGGGAAATATTTCGCCTCCGGTCAGGCGCCGGCCCCCGAGGGCAACCACCATCCGGTCGTCGCCCCCTACGGTCTGTTCCCCACCGCGGACGGGCATGTTCAGCTGCAGGTCATGCATGAACGGAATTTCGGCGAGCTGGCCCGCGTACTCGATCGACCTGACTGGCTCGATGACCCCCGCTTCAATTCTGGCGCGGCGCGTTCGACCCACCGTCTGGAAATCCGCGAGGCCGTCTCCGAGGCGACCGCCGCGCGCCATACCGACGAACTCCTGGCCGCGCTGGAAGCGGCGGACATCCCCTGCGGGCCGGTCCTCGACCTCGCCCAGGCTTATGGTACCGATCAGGCGGCTGCGCGCGAAATGGTGCAGGAAATGGTGCTGGGCGACGGCGCGCCGGTCCGCATTCCGGGTTTCCCCTTCAAGCTGGCCGACGGCCCGCATCTCCGCCGACCGCCGCCGCTCGCGGGCGAACATACAGACGAGGTGCTGGCGGAACTGGGGCTGGCGGAAGACGCTGAGGTGCTGGGCGCGGTGGGCCGGGGCCCGGATACGAACGTGGGCTAAGGCCTATTCCTTCGCCTCGATCAGCGCCTTCAGGCCGTCGACGTCGAGCAGGACGAGGGCGCCCCGGCGCTGTTCGACGAGGCCCGCCTCGCGCAGGGCCTTGAGTTCCCGGCTGATCGCCTCCCTGTGGGTGTTGACCCGGTCGGCCAGGTCCTGGTGGATCGGCGGCGGGGAGACGCGGGCCTGGTTCGGCTCGTCCCGGCTGGGCCGGGCAAGGCGCAGGAGTTCCGCGATGATCCGGCTGTTCACGTTGAGATAGCGCTGCTCCGACAGGCGCACATTGAGCATCCGGACATAGGAGACGATGAGACGCATGATCTCCTCGGCGACCGTCCGGTTGTCGAAGACGGTCGTCCGGAAGACGCGGCCGGGCATTTTGGCCAGGGTGACGCGGGTCAGGGCTATGATGGTCGCCGAACGGGTCTGCCCGTCGATCGCCGCAAGCTCGCCGAAGAACTCCCCGTCGCCGATGTCGGCCAGGGTCGTCTGCTTGCCGTTGGGCGCCCGGACGAAGACCCGAACCTTGCCGTTCAGGATGAAATAGACGTCGTCGCTCGGGTCCCGCTCGTCGATGATCAGATCGTTCGGCTCGTAGTCGCGCCAGACGCACTGGCTGTCGAGCCGGCCGATCGCACCGTCGGACAGACCGTCGAAGACCGAAAACTGTCTCAGTGTTTCGCGCAACCTGACCATCGCGCGCCTCCCCCTCACCAAAGCAGCCGGATTATAGCCACGCGGTTCCCGGTCGTCGCCAATGGGATTGTCTGCGTGACAATTGCGTTACGTGGGAAAAATCACACCCATGCTGCGCCGCAAAATTATCTCCTTAGTCATACCGGCGGCAACGCATCGCAGCGACCAAGAACCGCCGGTGAATGCGAACCCACCGCCCATACTGGTCAGACCGTTCTGGTCGGATCGTGATGGGCGACAGAGACACGGAGATTGACCATGACCCCGAATTTCATTCGTACCGCCGCCGCTGCTGCCGCGATCGCGCTGACGGCCGGTGCCACCACGACCGCCGTCGCCGGTGAGAGCACGCTGGGCGAGCGTTTCCTGAACGGTTACACCGCCTACCAGGCGAAGAACGCCACCAATGGCTCGGAGACCAAGACCACCAACACCGCCGAGCGTTATCTCCGCGGCTCCGGCGCCAGCGAGCCAGCCGGCGCGAAGAATGTCACCCCGGGTTCGACCCCGCCGGCCCAGACCGCGCCGGACGCTCGCTATCTGCGCGGCTCGGGCATCAGCTCCGGCCCCTCGGCGCAGTAAGCCCGCGCTAGCGTCCGAAGACAGAGGCCCCGCCGGCTCCCGGCGGGGCCTTTGCTTTCCCGCAATGCAGCAAAACCGGTCTGTCGGCGTCAGGCCTTCCACTTGATGTTGCAACCGATCGACGGCACCTGATCCTCCGGCACCGGGCGCCCCGCGAGGAGTGCATCCACGGCCGCGCGCATGTCGGCGCCCGACGCAGCCCGCCCGTTGCCCGGCCGGGCATCGTCGAATTGCCCGCGGTAGACGAGACGGCGGTTCTCGTCGAACAGGAAGAAATCCGGCGTGCAGGCGGCGCGGTAGGCGCGCGCCACATCCTGTGTCTCGTCGAAGAGGTAAGGAAAGCTGTAACCGAACGACCGGGCGTCCTCCGCCATCGGGCCCGGCCCGTCCTGGGGATAGGCGGCGAGATCGTTCGAATTGATCGCGACCATCGCAAGGCCCTTCTCCCCATATTCCCGCGCGAACGCGGCCAGCGCCTCCTTGATCAGCTTCACATAGGGGCAGTGGTTGCAGATGAAGGCGACCAGAAGTGCGGGCGATCCAGCGAAGTCGTCCCGCGCGACCGTCTCGCCGGTCACCGCGTCAGGCAGGGAGAAATCGGGCGCGGCCGTGCCCAGATCCAGCATTGAAGACGGTGTCGCGGCCATTTCCTCTCCTCCACTCCGCTCATATACAAGCTGCAAGACGGGCCCGGCACCATCCCCTCTCGGAGCGTGGTCCGGGGAAGGGGCGCCTTCAAACATCGGACGTGGATCAAGACGCCGCCGGCCCGTGGGCCCCATTATTCCCGTTACGGAAGAACCGGTCGAGAGAATGTCCCGGTGGAGGGTCGGGAGGCGACCCCGGGCGACCTTTTCTGCGACGACGAGCGAAGGCGGTCTTCGTCGACGACAACGGGCGCGATCGAAAGCGCAATGCCCGCGGGGCGCGGCGCGCGGATCCCGCCCTGGGGACAGGCCGCACACCGTCAGGCCCCGCGATCCTCCAGGATCATCTCCGCGCCCTTCTCGGCAATCATCATGGTCGGCGAATTGGTGTTGCCGGATGTGATTGTCGGCATGATCGAGGCATCGGCGACGCGGACCGCCTCCAGGCCGTGAACCCGCAGCCGGGTATCGACCACGGCCGACGGGTCGTCGCCCATTCTGCAAGTGCCCACCGGGTGGAAGATCGTCGTGCCGATGTCGCCGGCCGCCCTGGCGAGGTCCGCATCCGTGCTCGCCTCGGCTCCGGGCAGATACTCCTCCGGCGTGTATTTCGCGAGTGCGGGCGCGGCGCAAATGCGCCGGGTCAGGCGAATCGCATCGACCGCGACCTGCCGGTCGCCCTCCGTCGAGAGATAGTTCGGGCGGATCGACGGCTTGGCCGTCGGGTCGGGGCCGGACAGATGGACGCTGCCGCGGCTTTCGGGCCGGAGATTGCAGACCGACGCCGTCAGGCCGGGAAAGCTGTGCAGCGGATCTCCGAACTTGTCGAGGGACAGCGGCTGGACGTGATACTGGAGGTTTGCCGTCTCCCGGGACGGGTCGCTCCTGGCGAAAATGCCGAGCTGCGAGGGCGCCATCGTCAGGGGCCCGCGCTTTCGCAGGTAGTAGTCGAGCGCCATGCCGGCCTTGCCGACGAAGCTCGCGGCCCGCTGGTTCAGGGTCACGGCATTGGCGACCTTGAAGATCAGGCGGAGCTGCAGGTGATCTTGCAGATTGCCGCCGACCCCCGGCAATTCGTGGCGCACTTCGATCCCGTTCGCCTTCAGGATTGGCGCGTCGCCAACTCCCGACAGTTCGAGGAGCTGGGGAGAGCCGACGGCGCCGGAGGCGAGGATGACCTCGCCGCGCGCCGTGGCGGTTGCCGGCGTCCCGTCGAGCAGGAAGTCGACACCGGTCGCCCGCTTGCCGTCGAAGGTCAGCCGTTCCGCATGGGCGTGCGTGAGGACGGTCAGGTTTGTGCGATGGAGAACCGGTTTCAGGAAGCCCGTCGCCGACGTCCAGCGGGTGCCGCGTCGCTGGTTGACCTCGAAATAGCCGATGCCCTCGTTATCGCCGCGATTGAAGTCGTCGGTGTGGGGAATGCCGGCCTCGTGCGCCGCCGCCCGGAAGGCTTCCAGCAGATCCCAGGACAGCCGCTGCCGCTCGACCCGCCATTCGCCGCCGACGCCATGCATCTCGTCGCCGCCGCCATGATGGTCCTCCGCCTTCCGGAAATAGGGCAGGACATCGTCCCAGCCCCAGCCCAGGTTGCCCATCTGGCGCCACTGGTCATAGTCCCGTGCCTGCCCGCGCATGTAGATCATGCCGTTGATGGCGGAGCAGCCGCCCAGCACCTTGCCGCGCGGATAGGCGAGCGACCGGCCGTTCAGGCCGGGCTCCGCTTCGGTCTTGAAGCACCAGTCGACCCGCGGGTTTCCGATCGACTTCAGGTAGCCGACGGGAATCCTGATCCAGAAATAGTCGTCCTTGCCGCCGGCTTCCAAAAGCAGGACCCGGACCGACGGATCCGCCGACAGCCGGTTGGCGAGCACGCAGCCCGCCGATCCCGCACCGACGACGATATAGTCGAACGAGCCGACATGCTTGCGCCCGCCGGCAGCTTTTCCAGCATCCGCCATCGCGTCCCTCCCTGGCGAGGAGTCATACGCCAGCGGCGTGTGACGTCCAAGGGGCGACGTCCAAGGGGCGACGTCCAAAGGGGACGTCCAGAGGGGACGTCCAGAGGCGACGTCCAGAGGCGACGGCGCGTTACGCCTCGACGCCGATCCCCGACGGGCAGCTCACGCCGGTGCCGCCGAGGCCGCAATAGCCGTGGGGGACCTTGGCGAGATATTGCTGGTGATAGTCCTCGGCATAATAGAATTCGGGTGCGTCGAGGATCTCTGTCGTGATCCGCTCGTAACCGTGTTCGACCAGGGCGGCCTGGTAACTCTCGCGGGAGGCTTCGGCCAGGGCCCGCTGCTCGTCGGAATAGACGTAGATGCCTGACCGGTACTGGGTTCCGACATCGTTGCCCTGGCGCATGCCCTGGGTCGGATCGTGCCCTTCCCAGAAGGTCTTCAGAAGGTCGGCGTAGGAGATCTCCGCCGGATCGAAGACGACGCGGACGACCTCGTTATGGCCGGTCAGGCCGGAGCAGACCTCTTCGTAGGTCGGGTTCGGCGTGTAACCACCGGCATATCCAACGGCGGTCGAATAGACGCCCCTGGCATTCCAGAAGGCCTTTTCCGCGCCCCAAAAACACCCCAGCCCGAACAGCGCCATTTCCAGGCGCTTCGGGAAGGGTGGGAGGAGCGGGTTTCCGTTGACGAAATGCCGATTGTTCACCGGCATCACGCGATCCCGGCCCGGCAGGGCCTGGTCCGGGGTCGGCATCTCGGGCATCGTGTGGCGAAATCGAAACATCGTCGTCGCTCGCTCTCCATGGCGCCGGCCGGAGGGCCCCGGCGGGTGCGAAGGGCCGGGAATTCCCGAAGGAGGGATGATCCTTCCTCTTCGCAAGAATAGGACAAACCTGTTAACGGAGAGATAGGTCGTGTGCGGAGCTGTTGCCACCCTGCGGCCGGGCGGCTTGACCTCGTCGAGGTCGAGGGCGACGCCATCCTGTGAAATCCCGCCGACGAGGAGAATTAGACCGCATGGCCGAACCGCTGACTGACGTGATCCTGGAAATGGTCGGGGCCTGCGCGCCGGGCAAGTCGATCACGACCGACGAGATCGCCCGCGCCTATCAGGCCGCCAACGCCAAGCCCAAGGACCCGCCGGACGCCTGGCGGCGCTTCATCCGGCCGGCACGGGAGGAGGCCATCGGACTGGCGCGGGCCGGGCGCATCGTGATCCTGCGCAAGGGCAAGCCGGTTGACCCGACCGCGCCGATCAAGGGCGTCATCCGCCTGGCGCCGGCGGAAAGCTGACGGCGCGCGACCTTCAGGAGTTGTCGATCCGGAGCCGTGCCCGCTTTGGCACCTCGAAAGCCGGCAGGCCGAGGTCGTTCCAGAGGACCAGCGCCTTTTCCATGATTTCCTTGGGCGGCAGCGACATCGTGCCCGCGTCGATGCTGCGCGTCGCGTCGAGCACGATCTTGCTGCCCAGTTCCGTCTCACTGTTCGTCACCCGGACCGACGGGTCCATGTGCATCGGATAGAAGACGTCGCCGATCACCTCCGTATCGCGCACCGGGTTGAAATGCGCGTTCATCGCCCATTCGACATGGAGCGGATCGCGCGGGTCCACGTCCGTGTCCACGAGCGTAATGCGCTTCAGGGGCGACATCGCCGCGATCAGCCGTCCGATGCGCTTGGCGTCGGCGGGGCGGCGCGGCGTCATCTGAACGACGCCATGCGCGAGCAGGCCGCCGAAGGTCAGATCGATATGGATGTCGTGGATGCCCGTCTCGCCCATGTCATGGAGTTGTTTCAACAGGACCGGCCCGTTCGACCAGCTCTGCATCGTCGTGCTTTCCGACGGCGGCATCTGGCTGGTCAACCCATAGAAAATGGCATTGCGGCGGTGGGTGATGGCCGTAATGCGGGCGACCGGCTTGGGCGCGACCGGCCCCATGTAGCCGGCGAACTCGCCGAACGGCCCCTCGTCCGCCCACTCGCCCGGGATGACCTCGCCTTCGATGACGAATTCAGCATTGGCGGGGACGAGCAGGTCGTTGGTCTTGCACTTGACCAGTTCTACCGGCTCCCGCTTCAGGCCGCCGGCGACCGTGATCTCGTCGTAGCCGACCGGCATGTTCGCGACGGTCGCCAGGTGGATCACCGGCTCCGTGCCGATGACCCAGGCGATCGGTGCGGGTTCCCCTTTATCGAGGTAGGAAAACGCGCAGCGATGGCCCTGGCGGCCGGGGCTGAGATTGGCGATCACCGAGTTCCGGTCCCGGACCTGCGTCCGGTAGACACCCATGTTCTGGTAATTCTCGTCGCGGTGATGGTTGACGACGATCGACGTGATGTACGGGGCGGCGTCCTTGCCGGGCGTCCAGACCGGGATCGGCAGGCGATCCAGGTCGACCTCGTCGCCGGTCAGGACGACCTCCTGCGAGACGCCGCTGTCGACAACCTTCGGGGCGACGGGATGGGTCAGCGCCTCCATCCACGTGTCGCCGATCTCGTCGACCGCGACACCGAGGGCGATGGCATAGGTCTCGCGCGAGGCGCCGATGGCGCCGGTCGCAAGCGAGAACTCCGATCCCTCGACATTCTCGAACAAGAGCCCGAAGCGGTCCTCCTCCGGCATCGCCTGGAACATCCACTTCGCGAGGCTGGCCGGCTGCCACATTCGATCGACCGGCTGCGTCACCCGCCGAAGCTTGCCGCGCTGGTCGAGCACGGCGAGGAAGTCCCGAAAATCGCGATGCGCCATCGATGTCTCCTGAAAGGCGGCTACGGTACGCCGAAGCGTAGTGGTTCCGGCATGGCCAGGCGACCCCCACTCGGCGCAAGCCTGCCGTTCCCTCCCGTCCCCTGCCGGCCCCCTTCGGTACGACGGCGCCCCCGCCACCGGACACATGGGAGCCAGACCGGCGCAGGTATTGAGCCATCTGCCGCGCTACTGTAAGCAGCGCAATCCACCCCGCCACGCGAAGCCTCCCCACGTCCATGATCGATGCCTTCCGCAGATTGCACCCCGTCGTGGGTGCCGCGATTTGGATGACCGGCACGCTGACCGCCTTCATGGCGATGGCGGTC
>CAYGKX010000025.1:14792-18316 GCA_964350225.1 uncultured Rhodospirillaceae bacterium
AACACCTTCCAGATGCTCTTCTGGCGCAGCCTGGTCGGACTCATCGTCGTCTCCCTCCTCTTGTCGCGAAGCGGCTGGTACCAGGTGAAGACGCGACAACCCGGCAAGCAGGTGATCCGCAACCTGATCCATTTCTGCGGTCAGTTCGGCTGGTTCTACGGTGTCGCTCATATCGCCATCGCCGAAGTCTTCACCATCGAGTTCACGGCGCCGATGTGGACGCTCCTGCTCGCCGCCCTGTTCCTGGGCGAGAAGGTGACACCCGTGCGGCTGGTCGCCGTCGTCGTCGGCTTCGTCGGCATCCTCGTCATCCTGCGGCCCGGCTTTCAGGCGGTGGAGGTGGCGCAGCTGGCGGTTCTGGGCGCCGCCTTCTGCTTCGCCGCCTCCCTCGTCATCACCAAGCGGCTGGTTGCGACCGACACCGCCCTGACGGTCATCTTCTACATGACCGTGATCCAGCTGCCACTCGGCCTCGTTGCCAGCATCGACGGCTGGGTCTGGCCGACCCTCGCCCATGTCCCCTGGATCGTCGCCGTCGGCGTCTCGGCCCTGGCGGCCCATTTCTGTATCGCCAACGCCATGAAGCTCGCCGACGCCTCCATCGTCGTGCCGATGGATTTCCTGCGCGTCCCGCTCGCGGCCTTCATCGGCTACCTCCTCTACGCGGATGTCATCGACTGGTGGCTTGCCATCGGCGCTCTGATAATCTTCGTCGGCAACCTCGTGAACGTGCGGGCGGAAAGCCGGAAGTAGGAAACAGGACGATGCGAGCGGCGGGACGACGGTATCTCCTGGGAATGGCGACCGCGCTTGCCCTCGTCGCGGTCGCGACCGTCGGGGGTGCCGGATCTGCCGAGGCGGAGGGACGCCAGGCCGTCGGCCCCTTCTGGATCGACCGGACGGAGGTTACCATCGCCGCCTTCGCGCGCTTTGCGGAGGCGACCGGCACGGTCACCGCGGCGGAGAAGGCCGGCGGCGGTTACGAGTATGACGGGGGCTGGCAGCGCCGGCCCGGCTGGACCTTCCGCCGCCCCTACGGCACACCGCCCGGGAGCCCGAAGGAGCCCGCCGTCCATGTCACCTGGGCGGAAGCCGCGGCCTATTGCAAATGGGCGGGCGGACGCCTGCCGACGGCGGCCGAGTGGCGCAAGGCAGCCTATACCGAGAGCCGGGCCAAACCGCCCGCGCCCTTCATCACGGGACGCACCTACCCTTATCCGACCGGCGACACGCCCGACGGTGCCAACACGCGCGGCGACGACCCCTGGCCGCGCCACGCCCCCGTCGGCACGACGAAGCGGGGCGTGAACGGCCTGTGGGACATGGGGGCGAATGTCTGGGAATGGGCGGCCGACCGGCGCGGCGACACGGCGCTGACCATGGGCGGGTACTGGTGGTACGGCCGGCACATGGCCCGGGTGGAGGGTGCCCAGTACAAGCCGGCGGATTTCTACGCGGTCTATATCGGCTTCCGCTGCGCCTACGACCGGGCCGGCTGACCGCCAGCCTTTCCTTCCTGATTGCCTATTCGATCGCGTTCGCTTCCTCGACCATCCGGATGAGCCCGGCGCGGCGGAGATACTCCTTGTGCGCCTCCGGATCCTCCGACGTGCGGCGAAGCTCGTCGAGCCGTTCCTGGCGCTTGGCCGGATCGCGCTCCTGCAGGGTTTCCTTGTTCCGGATCGACTGGGCCTGGACATATTTCGCCGCCATCGGCCGCCGCTGCCGGTCGTAGTGGGCGAGCAGATCGTCGGCATCGCCCTCCCCGCGCCAGATGGCGACCAGCTTCTCCGCCAGGTTCAGCCCATCGTGGATACCGCTGTTCATGCCCATGCCGCCGACCGGGTTGTTCACATGGGCGCTGTCGCCGGCGAGCATCACCCGGCCCTCCCGGAAACTCTCCGCGACCCGCTGATGTACGCTGTAGAGGTTGCGATGGAGAATCTCGTAGGGCGGTTCGAAGGGATAGCATTCGGCGAAACGCGCCTGGATCCACGTGTCGGAGGTGACGATTTCGTCGCTTTCGTCGGTCAGTGCCGGGAAGAGGGCGCGCCACACGCCCTCCTTCCGCTCGCCCGGCACCTTGATGAGGGCCGACCACTGGTCCGGGTGCGCGATATAGTTCCGGAAGCGAAATCCGCCGGCCGCGCCCATGTCGAAGGAGGTCGCGACGATGATGAAGCGTTCCTCCCAGGTGAAGCCGGGAAAGTCGATGTCCTGGGACTTGCGGACGACCGACCGGCCGCCGTCGCAGCCGATCAGATAGCGCCCCGCGATCTCCTCGGTGGACCCATCCGGACGCGCGACGGTCACGGTCACGCCATCGGTGGACTGCCCGACCGACACCGCCGTGCAGCCGCGGCGCAATTCGAACTCCGGCAGATCGCGCGCGCGGTCGAGGGCGACGCCGATGGTCTTGTGTTGTTCGAGCTGCAGGGCGAGCGGGAAGGGCAGTTCGTCAGCCAGGATGCCATAGTCGAACTCGGCGACGACTTGCTGCCGGATGCGGTCCCGGAACTGGAAGGTCGGCGACGGCAGACCGAGGTCGATCATTTCGTCCGTCATGCCGAGCGGTTCGAGCATCGCCAGGGTCGAGGGATGGATGGTGGAGGCCCGGTGATCCGTCGGGATGTCCTCGAGTGCGTCCAGAACCAGCACCGGCACGCCGGCCTGGGCGAGCGCCAGTCCGGTGATCGATCCAACGGGGCCGGCACCGACGATCAGGACCCTGTCTGCTTCTGCCATTCGTTATCTTTCCTCGTTGCTGCTCGTGTCATGTTCGGGATGCCTGCCGGCAGGACGAAAGGGAATGACCGCTGCCGCGAACAGCAGCAGCGGGAGCATCATGGTCCGTTCAACGGACGTCGCGAGATGCCAGGTGAGGCCGTGCGGTGTCATGAGATAGACGACCGTCAGGCCGGCCACGGAGATCGCGCCCGCCAGGAAGAATGGTACCGCACCACGGCGAACGTCCCGACCGCCCAGCAACACCATGGCGAGAGCCGCCACCGCCCAGACGCCCCGGAAACGGTCGACGAACATCGCCCTCCAGATCTCGGCAAGGCTGGTACCGTCGCCAAGCCGGCCGAGTATCCGTCCGAACGGATCGCCCTTGAAGACATCGGCCGGCACATCCGACAGGAATCGTACGTAGAGGTACCAGCCGAGCGCTGCCGCGAGGCCGGCGGCCAGCGGCAGGGCAATCCGCCAGAGGCTCGCCATCGCCTCGCGTGGACCGCCTTCGGCGAGCATACGGAGTAGAAGCGCAATCCCGATCGCACCGAAGGCGAGCAGGCCCTCGGTCTTGAGGGTCGGCAGCATCGCCGCAAGCAGCGCGGCCGCATATCCATCCAGACGCTCGCGGGAGTCGACATATCGCAGCCCGGCGCCCAGTGCCGCGACAGCATATGTGGCCAGAAGGGCGTCGACATAGCCATTCCATATGTATCGACCGCCGATAACGACGATCGCGCAGAGGACGAGGAGGCGGGTCACCCGGTTCGGCCAGGTGCCGACGATGCACA
>CAYGKX010000026.1:0-2271 GCA_964350225.1 uncultured Rhodospirillaceae bacterium
AGGACAGAAGGTCGTCGATGCCCATCTTGTCGGCGAAATAGGCGGCGACGAGGGCGCCCGCGGCCGGTCCGCTCTCGATCATCCGCACCGGGAAACGCCCGGCGACGTCGGCCCCGATGATGCCGCCGTTCGACAGCATGATCAGCGGTTCGTTCGGAAAGCCGCGGTCGGCGAGCTCCGTCTTGAGGGCGGTCAAATACGGGCGCGTAATGGGCTGGGTGAAAGCGTTCACGACCGTGGTCGAGGCACGCAGATATTCGCGCATCTGCGGGGCGACGTCGGACGATAGGGAGATATAGAGGTCCGGCAGTTCCTGCTGCAGGACGGCGCGGATCGCCTGCTCGTTGTCCGGCACCTTGTAGGCGTTGAGGAGGCAGACGGCGACGGACTGAACCCCTTTCTCCTGCAGATCCCTTGCCAGCGCCACGACATCCGCCGGGTCGACCGCCGTCTCGATCGTGCCGTCGGCGAGGACGCGCTCCTTGACGCCGAAGGTCAGCTCCCGCGGGACCAGGGGTTCCGGGAACTCGATCAGCGGGTCGTACATGTCGTAGCGATGCTCGTCCCGGATATAGAGGACGTCGCGGAATCCCTCGGTGACGATGAGGCCGGTCGGCGGCCCCTTGCGTTCGATGAGCGCGTTGGTCACGACGGTCGTCGCATGGACGACCAGATCGTCGACGTCGGCCGGCTTGGCGCCCGCCTTGCCCAGCGCAAGGTCGACGGCAAGGAAAAACCCGTCGAGAAGGTTTGTGTGTGTGGTCAGGGTCTTGTCGATCCAGGTGCGGCCGTCGGGCCCGCGCAGGACCACGTCCGTGAAAGTTCCCCCGATGTCGACCGCGAGTGCGTAGCCCGGCATTCCGTTTCCTTCGACTGTCGTCTTTATCGTTACGTCGTTGTCTTGCGTGCGCCTACGCGCTCTTGCGGATCGTCGCGGCGTCGGTGCCCGCGACCGCGCGCAGTCGGTCGGCCCATGCATCCAGCATTGCATGCCGTTCCTCGTCGGTGACGCGCGGGGCGGACCACGCGACGAAGCGGTTCTCCACCTCGAAACCCATATACTCGAAGACGCCGAACTCGATCGGCTGCATGTAGACACCAATGTCCTTGTACTGGCCGCCCTCGCCGCCAAAGCGTCGTTCCGGTCCCCCCGTTGTCAGGCAGACCATGGCCCGGCGGCCCTGCAGCATTCCTGTCTCATAGCGGTGGCCCAGGTCGTAGGTCTTGCCGTAGGCCAGGACCCGGTCGATCCAGGACTTGAGGATCGACGGCACGCCGAACCACCAGAGCGGGAACTGGAAGATCATAAGGTCGCACCAGAAGAGCCGCTCCTGCTCGCGCGCCAGCAGGTCGTCGAAACTGCCCGTATCGGCAGCGTGTTTCTGCTCGACCTGATAGTCGAAGCGGGCCGTATCGGCTGCCTCCTTGAAATCGCGGCGCCCGGCATGGCCGACGTCGAAGCCGTCGGCATAGAGATCGGTCACGACAACCTCGTGCCCCTCGGCCGTGAGCGTCTCGACGGCCCGGTCTCTCAGGGCGGCGTTGAAGGAGGTCGGCTCCGGATGGGCGTAGACGATGAAAACCTTCATGCCAGCTTCCTCTCCAGGCTGTCGGATGGGTCGCGATAGCCGAGCGCGCGCGACGTCGCGGCGGCGGCGGCGAGCAGGGCCTCGACCATTTCGGGGCAGGGCGGGTCGGTAACGCCCTCGACCGTGCCGACCACGGTCAGGGTCGCGGCGAGCCGGCCGTCGGCGCCGAAAATGGGAGCGGCGATGGCGTTCAGGCCCGGCAGCACTTCTCCGGGCGCGGCCGCCCACCCGTTGCGCCGCGCACTATCGACCTCTGCCCGCAGTCGGCGCGGGTCGCGGATGGTCTGGGGGGTGATGGCGGCGAGCGGTCCGGCCTGGACACGTTCGGCGAGTTCCGGGGCACCGAAGGCAAGGGCGATCTTGCCCTGGGCGGAGGCGTGGAAGGGCATCATGTAGCCGGGCCGGGTCGATATCTCCATCGGCGTGTCGGCGCGCAGCATGTCGACGACGAAGACCCCGTCCTCGACGGGTCGCCCGAGGGTTACGGCGAGCTGGAAACGATCGCAGAGCCGCTGCATCACGCGCCGCGCCTCCGTCAGAAGATCGATCTGCTCACCCGCCGCCCGGCCGAGTTCGTAGAGACGGATGCCCGGGCGATACTTCTCTGTCTCCGGATCCTGGTCGACATAGCCCTGGGCGAGGAGGGTGCGCTGACCTGGGCAAACCCCAGCTTCTTGGAGAT
>CAYGKX010000026.1:2281-16516 GCA_964350225.1 uncultured Rhodospirillaceae bacterium
CCAGCGCTTCCAGAAGCCGCAAGGCGACCTGGACCGACTGGATGCTCTTGTCTTCCCGGGTGTCAGGCACGTGCGGCTACTCGGCGAAATCGGCTTCCTGGTACGCGACCAGATGACGGTAGTCCTCGCGGATGGGAGAGAAGACGTCGAGATTGAGGACGGTCTCGTCGCCGATCGGCTCGCCGCAATGCACGACGTCCGGCGGAATTCGGACGATGCTCCCGGGCCCCGCCTCCAGCACCTCGTCCCCGATGGTGAAGCGCATGCGGCCCTGGACGATATAGGCGATCTGTTCGAAGGGATGGCTGTGCGGGTTCACTTCCATGCCCGGCTCCAGCCAGTTCATGACAAGCAGCACCTGTTCGCCGCGAAAGCCGACCCGCTCGACGCCGCGCCGCACGGTCTCCTTGTCCAGGCCGTCCCAGTTATACAGCTTGGCCTTCGCCATTCCTTCCTCCCGCGCCGCCATCCGTTTGCGATGCAACTTGTTTTGCAGAGCGATACACGATTTGTCTTTTCGATACGGTGTCAGGCCCGGCCGAGCCTGTCAACGGTCGTGGGCGCATACCGGCATGGCGTCCGGCCCTGCTTGCGCCGCCGCTCATTTTCCGTTCCCTCGGCTCGTTGCTGTAGCTTTTGCCCGCCAACTGGCGGGGACCGATCGCCTGCGGCGCACTGCGGCGCACTGCGGCGCGCGCTCCTGTGGAGCCGGCTCAGGGCCAGGGTCGGGGCCGCTTGATCTGCCGTGCCCTAGTCGCGGGCAACCGGCTTGAGGACCATCCAGTCCGGCAGCTGCGGGGTGACCGTAGCGTCGCCGGCGGTCAGGGGCGTATCGGTTTCGAGTGCTTCCAGCCTCAAAAGCGCAATGGCCCGGCCATCGGCGACCGACCGCAGCTCCCCGACCTCCTTGCCGTCCTGCAGCACCTGCGTGCCGGGGTCGGCGGTGCCGGCGATCTCGACCGGAAACAGGCGGCGTTTCAGCAATCCCCGGTAATACGTCCGGGCGGTCAGTTCCTGACCCATGTAACAGCCCTTGCCCCAGTCGACGCCGGACAGCTCATGGAACCCGGCCTCGAGGAGCACGGTCTTGTCGACCTCCAGATCGCGGCTGCCGTCGGGCAGGCCCAGCGCCAGCCGATGGGCGTCCCAGTCGGCGAAGGGCGCCGCATCGAGCTCCCGATCGCGGGCCCAGGCCTCCAGCCGGTCGGCGGGCAGAAGAAGGCGCACCCCGCCCTCCGCGTGACGCGGATCGACGAAGGCGATGCCTCCCTCGGCCCCAGCGGCAGGCCCAGCGCCGAGCTCTGCGGCGGCCCCCGCTTCGTTCGGGAGGTCCAGGGCGGCGGTTGCTCCGTCACCCCAGGCGATCCCGACCGCGAGCCCATCCTCCGGCGCGATCGTCACCTTCGACCGCAGTCGATAGCGGGACAGGCGGGTCGCCAGGTCGTCGCGCCGCGCCGCCTCGCAGTCGAGCAGCAGGTCGCTGTCCTGGGCGACGATGAAGAAGTCGTGCAGATACTTGCCCTGGGGCGTCAGAAAGGCCGCCCAGATGGCACGCTGATCCGTCGCCTTGTCGACGTCGTTCGACACGATGCCCTGCAGGAAGGCGCGGGCGTCCGGCCCGGCGACACGGAGGACGGCTCTGTTCTCGGCTCGACAATAGAAGGCGGTCATGATCATCCGTCCACGGCTGAAGGTCAGCGTGACATGGACTCCGGTGCCCGAACCGGCAAGACCCGGGCCTGCGTCCCGCGCGGCATCCTTGGCGCTGGCCGGGGCGCCGCGTATAACCCGGCCATGCAGCGGCTGCTTTTCATCTCCTCCAACCGGGTCGGCGATGCCGTCCTGTCCTCGGGCGTGCTCGCCTGGGCGCTGGAGCGTTGGCCCGAGGCGCGGGTGACCGTCGCGGCCGGTCCGGCGGTGGTCGGCTTGTTCGAAGCGGTGCCGCGGCTGGAGCGGCTCATCCCGATGCCCAAAAGACGGCATTCCGCCCACTGGCCCGCCCTCTGGGGCAAGTGCTTCGGGCGCGTCTGGACGGCGCTTCTCGACACGCGCAATTCCGCGACGCGCTTTGTCCTGCCGGCCCGCCGCCGTTTCGTGATGGCGCCGGAACGGCGCGGACAGCACAAGGTCGTCCAGGCCTCCCGGATGGTCGTCGCCGACGGCGCGCTCGATCCCCGGATATACACGGCGCCCGAACATGATGCCGCCGCGGCGACGCTGATGCCCGGCAACGGGCCTGTCCTCGCCATTGCGCCGCTGGCCAACTGGGGCGGCAAGGTCTGGCCGGTCGACCGGTTTCGCTCGCTCGTGGACGATCTGACCGGCCCCGCCGGGCGGCTCGCCGGCGCGCGGGTCGCTGTGCTTTCCGCCCCGGCGGAACGGGAGGCCGCGCTCGCGGCCCTGTCGCGGGTGCCGGAGGCGCGCCGGATCGATCTCGCCGGCAAGACCGATCTCCTGACCGCATACGCGTGCCTCGCCCGCGCCGATCTCTTCGTCGGCAACGATTCCGCACTGATGCATCTTGCCGCCGCCGCCGGGACGCCGACCGTCGGTCTTTTCGGGCCCAGCCGTGAGGAATGGTACGGCCCATGGGGCACACGGGCGGCCGCCGTCCGGACGGACCGGAGTTACGACGCGATCGTCGCGAGCCCCGGTTTCGACTGGAAAAGCGGGGAAAGCCGTATGACCGATCTTCCCGTCGGCCGTGTGGCCGCCGCCGCGGCCAGGCTCCTCGATGACGCTGCCGCCGAGGCCGCCCAGTGACGGAGCCCGCCACATGACCGAGACCATCGACCTCTCGGCCCTGGTCGTCGCCCATAACGAGGAGGACCAGCTCGCCGACTGCCTCGAAACGCTGGCCTTCGCGGACGAGGTCGTCGTCGTCCTCGACAAGTGCACCGACCGGTCGAAGGAAATCGCAACGGCCGCGGGAGCGCGTCTCGTCGAAGGGGGGTGGGAGCTGGAAGGGCCGCGGCGCATGGCGGGGATCGAGGCCTGCCGGGGCGCCTGGATCCTGGAGGTCGACGCCGACGAACGGGTGCCGCCGGATCTGGCCGGGGAAATCCGTGCTGCGCTGCCCGACGCCGCGCCGGGGTATTTCCTCATCCCCTTCGACAATTATGTCGGCGAGCGGCTGGTCCGGCACGGCTGGGGTGGCTCCTGGGGGGTCGGCGCCAAATCCTGCCTGTTCTCCAAGGGCAACAAGCAGTGGGGGCCGCAACGCATTCACCCCAAGGTCGACCTTACCGGGGAACGGCGCTGGCTGACCCGCCCGATGATCCATTATGTCGACCGCGACATTTCCGACATGATCCAGCGGCTCGACCGTTACACGTCCGCCAAGGCTAAGGACATGCGGGCGGCGGGCAGCACGGAAAGCTTCGGCCGGAACCTGCGCCGCCTGTTCACGCGCTTCTTCAAATGCTACGTCAGGCGCAAGGGATACAAGGAGGGCTATTACGGCTTCCTGATCGCGTTGTTCGCTGCGATCTGGCCGATGCTCGCCTGGCTTAAATTTCGTCTGGAAAAAGACTGATGCGATTATTGCACGCGATGGCCGGCGCGAAATGGGGCGGGGCTGAGCGGTTCGTCGAAAGGCTGGTGATCGCCCTGCAGCGGCGCGGGATCGAGCAGCGCTTCCTGCTGCGGCCGGAGCCCGAGCGCCAGTCCCGCCTCGCGCAGTTCGGCGTGGACATGGTCACCCTGCCCTTCGGCGGGACATTCGACACGAAGACCGCCGGCGGCTTTCGCCGGGAGGTCGAAAGCTACCGGCCCGACCTGATCCTGACCTACATGTCGCGGGCGTCGGCCTACTGCCCGTCGCGGTCGAAGGTCGGGGACGCAGCTCCCCGGGTCGCCCGGCTGGGCGGCTACTACGACATGAAATACTACCAGTCGATGGATCACCTGATCGGCAACACGCCGGATCTCGTCGCCTACTTCCGGCGCGAGGGCTGGCCGGCGGATCGGACGCATTACCTGCCGAATTTCGTCGATACGGAACTGTCCATGCCGCTGCCCTGGGCGGATTATGGGGTGCCGGAAGACGCCCCCCTGATCGTCGCGCTGGGCCGGCTGCATCCGAACAAGGCCTTCGACACGCTCCTTGCCACGATGGTGCGCCTGCCCGGCGTGTGGCTCTGGATCGCGGGTGACGGTCCGGAAAAGGAAAATCTTGAGGCTGCGGCCGCCCGGCTGGGCGTGGCCGACCGGGTGCGCTTCCTCGGCTGGATCGACGATGCCGGTGCGGTGATCGAAAGTGCCGATGTCGTCTGCGTCCCGTCCCGTCACGAGCCGCTGGGCAACGTCGTTCTGGAAGCCTGGGCACGCGGCAGGCCGGTGGTTGCGGCGGCGAGCGAGGGGCCGTCCCAGCTCATCGAACATGATCGCACGGGCGTCCTGGCCGCGGTCGACGACCCGGATAGCCTGGCGACGGCGATCGCCTATGTTCTCGAGAACGCGGATGTGGCCGACCGGCTGGCGGAGGCCGGCATGACCCGTTACGACGCGGAATTCAGCGAAGAGGCCGTGGTCGGGCAATATCTCGACCTCTTCGGCCGGATGATCGGCGGGGCGGACGCCGCGGGGCGCCAGCACACCGCCGGGGAAGGGCAAAGATGAGCGAGCGTTACGATCTGGCGATCCGGGGCGGCACGGTCCTGACCCCGTCCGGCAGGGTCGAGACCGATATCGGCGTGCGCGACGGGAAGATCGCGGCCCTGGGGATTGGCCGGGACGCCGATGCCGGGGAGAGCTTCGACGCCACGGGCCTGCATGTCCTGCCCGGCGTGATAGACACCCAGGTCCATTTCCGCGAGCCGGGACTGGAGCATAAGGAGGATCTCGAATCCGGCACCCGCGCCGCGATCATGGGCGGGGTCACGGCGATTTTCGAGATGCCGAACACGACCCCGAATACCCTCGACGCAGCCGCGCTGAACGACAAGCTCGCCCGGGCCCGCGGTCGGGCGTGGTGCGATCACGCCTTCTTCATCGGCGCCGCCGAGGAGAATGCCGACGCCCTGGGCGAACTCGAAAAGCTGCCAGGCTGCTCCGGCGTGAAGATCTTCATGGGCAGCTCGACGGGCTCCCTGCTGGTTGCGGAGGACGCGGCGCTGGAGCGGGTTCTGGCCCACGGCCGCCGCCGGGTCGCAATCCATGCCGAGGACGAGGCGCGGCTGAACGAGCGGAAGTCGATGCTGACCGGCGAGATCGGGCCGGAGATGCACCCGGAATGGCGCGACGCGGACTCGGCGATCCTGGCCACCCGTCGCATTCTGGCCCTGGCCCGCAAGACCGGCCGTCGTATCCATGTCCTTCATGTCACGACCGCCGACGAGATGCCGATCCTGGCGTCGGCGAAGGACGTCGCGACGGTCGAGGTGACGCCCCAGCACTTGACCCTTTCGGCGCCCGACTGCTACGAGCGGCTCGGCAGCTACGCCCAGATGAACCCGCCGGTCCGCGATGCCCGGCACCGGGACGGTCTCTGGTGGGGGCTGAACCAGGGCATCGTCGACGTCATAGGTTCCGACCACGCGCCCCATACGGCGGAGGAGAAGGCCCGGCCCTATCCCGGCAGCCCCTCCGGCATGCCTGGCGTCCAGACCCTCGTTCCGATCATGCTCGACCATGTGAATGCCGGGCGGCTGACGCTGGAGCGTTTCGTCGACCTGACCAGCGCGGGGCCCCAGCGCATCTACAACATCGCTGGCAAGGGCCGGATCGCGCAGGGCTACGACGCCGATTTCACCATCGTCGACCTCAAGGCCCGGCGGACGATCGAGGCCTCCTGGATCGAGAGCAAATGCGGCTGGACGCCGTTCGACGGCATGTCCGTCACCGGCTGGCCCCTGGCGACGATCATCCGCGGCGCCATCGTGATGCGCGAGGATGAGCGGCCGGGCGGGGCGACCGGCGAGCCCGTCCGGTTCGGAGATACGCTGTCGCCGGAGGGGTAAGGGCGGCGGTTTTGGTGCGCATCATCCTATCCTTCGACAAGCTCAGGATGAAGGGCTCGCGGCCGAACGACGCTCCGCCTAATCGCACATCCGTTTGATCGCGGCCCACTCCGCTGCCGTCATTGCCGGATTGCTACCCGTCGCCTTCGCGCGGATCGTCTTCGCGCGTTCCTCGCTCGCCGGGTGGGTCGCGAAATAGCGGCCGATGCCGCCGCCACCGCCCCGCTTCGCCTCCTCTCGCGCGACATAGTCGAAGAACTGGGCGAGGCCGGTGCCCCGAATGCCCAGCCGGTTGAGCATGGCGACGCCGATCGCGTCGGCTTCCCGTTCCGCGGCGCGGCCGTAGGAGCTGCTGACCAGTTGGGTGGCGATATCGGCGGCGACCCCGGTGAAGGACGAGCTGTCGCCGAAAAGCAGGCCGACGACCAGGCCGACGCCGATCGCCTTGACGACGCCTTCCGTGCCGTGCCGCTCGATGACATGGCCCATCTCGTGGGCGATCACCCCGGCGAAGGTCTCCGGCGTCTTGCTCTCGTCGATCAGGCCCTTGAAGACGACGATATACCCGGCGGGCGCGGCGAAAGCGTTGACCAGCTTGTGCTTAACGACCGTGACCCGAAACCGGTAGTCCGTGTCGGTCGTGGCGGCCAGCCGCTTGACCAGTTTCTCGATCGCCGCCTGGCCTTCTTCGCCCCGGCAGACGCCGCTCTTCTGGGCGCCGAGCATGCCGAGCGCCATCTCCTGGATGCGTTCGCCCAGACCCTCTTCCCAGCTGCGCGGGACGAGGGAGGCAACCGGCTCCGCGGCCAGCGGCAGGCCGAAATAGATGCCCAGCAATACGGCCGCAAGGCCGCCGACCCACTTGGCCGCGCGCAGACCGCTGCTGCTTCGGGTGAAGTCGCGGTTGCCGATGCGCTTTGTATGACGGGCCATCGCCTGCAGGACCGAAGCATCCGGCACCGTCAGGCGGGCGCTTTCCTTGCCGCGGCGGAAGCGCGCTGGCTGCCCCGCATAGACGTCCTCGACCAGCCGTGTCCGGCGGAAGGCCCAGTGGTCGAACTCGCTGCCGCCGTCGAGCAGATGAAGTCCGTCGTCGCCGACGAGGACCTCAACCTCCCGCCGGGTTCCCGTCTCGCCGTCGACCAGATAGGCGTCGAACCGTTCCATGCCCTAGATCATCCCGACGCCGAGAAATTCCGCCAGTCCCTCGCCCACCCGCGGTCCCTTGTAGGGCGACTGGCCGATCCGGGCGGGATCGATCGGCCCGACCATCGTCACATGGCGCGCGATGAAGCGCGTCGTCCGCAGAATGACGAGCGGGAAGAGCAGGCCCAGGCTTACGATCAGGAGGAAGAAGTTGGGCACCGCCAGCCTGAAATAATCGCCGCCTGAGAAGTCGGCCCGCGCATGGACCCGGTCGGGGCCAATCGTCGTGCCGGCCGCGATGTTGCGCAGCAGGGCCGCACGGTACCACGCGCTCGACATCACCCAGGCGATGGCGAAGGCGACATAGATGACATAGGGCAACAGCTCCATCATCAGCATCTCGTCGGCGCTGGGCATGGTGCCGCGTCCCATCTTCTGAAACAGGGGCACCAGGAACACCATGACGATGGCCGTGGCGATGATGGCGACGACGGCTGTGATGCACCAGGCGGCGGCGAAGGGGCCGTAGAGACCCTTCACCCTGACTTCGCTCGCCAGGGCGTTGTCGCCGAAATAGGCGCGCTTGAGGCGGTACTGGAAGACGACGATGTCCGCCCAGGGCTTCGTCCAGCCGAGCGAGAGACCGTTCAGGAGGCCGAGTCCCAGGCCCAGGAAGCCGTAGGCCCAGGCGGATCCTTCCATCGCCCCCCGGATGCCGTACCAGGACGTCCGGCTGATGCGGTAGCGGTACACCGCGAAAAGCGCGACGTAGTAGACGAGCATCGACAGGAAGACGAGGCCGTAGATGACGACGACCAGCAGATAGACCATCTGCAGGTCGCCCGGTTCGGGCGGCTTCCGGAAGGCCCAGATGTAGACACCGACGATGGGCGGCAAAAGGATCGCGATCGCGATCAGAAAGCCGAGAAACAGCTCCAGCCCGGTGCCGGTATACTCGAACCGCTCGCCCGTCAGGCTGGTCCGGCTCCAGACATAGCGCCGGATGCGCGTCTTTCCCCAGAAGCGGTAGATGCCCAGGGTCAGGACGGTGAACAGCAGGTTGATCAGGAACAGCACGAAGATCTCGCCGAACCGGCCGTCATGTTCCAGCCGGTGCTCCGGTCCGGTCGGCCGGGCCGGAGGCGCGGCCGGCGCAGGCGGAACGGAGGCACCGATCGGCGGGCCGGAAGGCGTATCCTGCATGGTCGGGTCCCATCGGAAGGGCGGCGGGGGCCGCGTGCGAAGGCCGGCGAGATTAGGGTTAAGGCGGCGTCGACATTATTACGTCCGGAACCCGCGGGATAAACCCTGGACGTGGGCCACTGGCCGGTATAGTCCCCGGGTCCACGGCAAATACCAGGAACGGGAGGCGACGGGATGGCGTTCAACGCATTGGTGCTGGAAAAGGACGGCGACACGGTTTCGGCTGCGATCCAGCAGCTTGAGGACAGCGCGCTGCCGGCAGGCGAGGTGACGGTCGACGTCGCCTATTCCGACGTGAATTACAAGGACGGCCTGATCGTCCGGAACAAGGCGCCGCTGGTCCGGAACTTCCCGCATGTGCCGGGCATCGACTTCTCGGGCACCGTCGCCGAGGACGCGGCCGGCTTCGCGGCCGGCGACGAGGTCGTCCTGACCGGCTGGGGCGTCGGCGAGCGGCAATGGGGTGGGTTCGCCCAGAAGGCCCGGGTCAAGGCACAGCAACTCGTGAAGCTTCCCGCAGCTCTCTCGCAGAAGCAGGCAATGGCCCTGGGGACGGCGGGTTTCACGGCGATGCTCTGCGTCATGGCGCTGGAGGACCAAGGCACCTCGAAGGACGGTCCGGTTCTGGTGACGGGCGGCGGCGGCGGCGTCGGCAGCGTCGCGGTCGCGGTCCTGGCGAACCTCGGCTACGCGGTCACGGCGGTTACGGGGCGCGAGGAGACGAAGGATTATCTGCGGGATCTGGGTGCGGCGGAAGTCGTCGGCCGGGATGTCCTGGAACCCTCCGGCAAACCGATGGACTCGGCCAAATGGGCCGGCTGTGTCGACACGGTGGGGGGCGAGATCCTGGGAACCGTTCTCACCCAGATGGATTACGGCACGTCTGTTGCCGCTTGCGGCAACGCGGCCGGAGCCGGGCTCAAGACGACGGTCCTGCCCTTCATCCTGCGCGGCGTGAACCTTCTTGGCATCGATTCGGTCTATTGCCCGCACCCGCGCCGGCAGACGGCCTGGGACCGGCTTGCGGCCGACCTGCCGCTCGACAAGCTCGACGCGATGACGACGGTGCGCCCCCTTGCCGATGTCCCCGCCGTCGCCGACGAGATCCTCGCCGGCCGGGTCCGTGGCCGCACGGTGATTGACGTCAACGGCTAGGCGCCGTTGAGGCGCGCCACCAGGAGATCGAGATAGCGGTCGACAAGGCCCTCGCCGGCGAAACCCAGGGTGCCGAGCCGACCGGTCTTGTCGAGGAGTAGCGCGCCGCACATGTGGGTGACGGCCGCGACCGATTCCATATTGGCCTCGTCGCGGGTCGGGGCACCCGCGTCCAGGATCGCGTCGGCGATGACCTGCAGGACCGCGATCAGCCGCCCGTTGAGCTGGCGGTTCAAGTCCGGTGTCAGGCCGGTCGGACGCAGACCCTGGACAAGATAGAGGCTCAGCTCCAGGTCGACCGGGTTGTCCCGGTAGAAGTCGTGGAAGGCGCGGGGTCCCGCGCGCACCCGGGCGGTAGGTTCCGGTGCCTCCGCGACGGCGCGGCGGACGGCGCGCGACAGGTCGGAGAGGGACGCCGCGACGATCTCGGCATACAGCGCTTCCTTGCTGTCGAAATAGAAATAGATCGCTGCCGCCGTGTAGCCGGCCGCCACCGCGATCCCGCGCATCGACGCGCCGTCAAGGCCCTTTTCGGCGAAGACCCGGCGGGCCGCTTCGACGATGGCGGCGCGCTTGAAATCGCGCACCGCCTCCTGCCGCTCTGCTCGGCTGTTCAGTCTGGACATGGAGGTCCGGCCCTCACCAGTTCAGCCCTCACCAGTTTAGCCGCCGCCGGCCCATGTCCCAGATCTCGTCGAGATACTGGCCGCTGTCCCGTTCCCTGACCGCCTGCTTGAAGCCAATCTCCTCGGACCGCCGCTTGAAGGCCATGCCCTCCGGCGAGTGGCGCGTGATGCCGTCGAAGATCGTCGCGATCATCTGCGTCGTCTCCATGCCCATGTTCGTGTAGGCCTGATTGATCATCAGCTTCTGCATCATCAGCTGGTTCTTGGGAACGCCCGCCATGCGCTCGGCGATCTCCTCCACGCGGTCGTCCAGCCGGCCGGCCGGCACGGCGTCGGTGACCAGGCCGATCGCCTTGGCCTCCCGGCCGTCGATCAGGTCGCCGGTGAGGAGCATCCGCTTCGCCCGCTCCGCGCCCAGCCGGTAGACCCACATCGCCGTCGTCGGGCAGCCCCAGACGCGGGTCGGCGGATAGCCGATCCGGGCATCCTCTGCCATCACCACGATATCGGTTGTCAGAGCGATGTCGCTGCCGCCGGCGACGGCATAGCCGTGGATCTTGCAGATCACCGGCTTGTAGCTTCGCCACAGCGACATGAACTCCTCGGTGAAGCCCTTCATGACCTTGTAGTCGAGCATCGGGTCCCAGGGCATGTCCTCCTGGATGAGCTCCGTCTTCGCCTCGGCGAACTCCTTCAGGTCGTAGCCCGCGCAAAAGGCATCGCCCCGGCCGGACAGGACGATGACATGCACGCCGTCGTCGTCGTTTGCCGCCTTCACCGCGGCGGAGATGTCGAAGGGTGTCTGCTCGGTGATCGCGTTCAGCCGGTCGGGGCGGTTGAACGTGATCCGCCCGATGCGGCCGTCCCGCTCGTAGGTCAGGGTCTCGAAGTCCCGCTTGTCGGACGCCATTCCGAAGTCCTCCTGTTTCAAACGTTTAAAAATTCTAACAATGTTTATCTGATTGGCACAGGTGTTTTTCTGGGATGCGGCTGGAGGCGCGCGGCGAAGGGCGCTGTCAATGTGGTCCAGGGCGGCCGAAGGCCGTGGTCGCGGGATTCGCTTGCCGTGGGAGCGGCCCTGCGGCGCCGGTATGGCGGGCATGGCAAGTTTCGGATTGCCGCGACGGGCCGGTCGGTTATCGTCAACCGGTTCCGGGACGGAAGGCCGCGCAAACGACGGTCGGCGGAGCGCCAAGAGGGGGAAACGTGTCGAACGGAAGCTCTACGGCGGATACAGGGAACGGGAACCGCACCCCGGTCAGAGGATTTCGCGGCTGGTGGGTCGTCTTCGGCGCTTTTTCGGTGCTGTTCCTGATCTTCGGTTGCGCCTATTCCTTTCCCGCGTTCTTCGACGCGCTGCAGGCGGAGTTCAACGCTTCGCGCGGAGAGGTATCATCGGTTTTCGGGCTGGCCGGCCTGATCTTCTTCACCCTGGGCGCCATCGCCGGGCCGCTCGCCGACCGGATCGACCCCCGGTGGGTGATCGGGGTCGGCGTCGTGATGACGGGCGGGGGCCTCATCGTCGGCAGTTTCGCGACCGAGCTGTGGCAGGTCTTGCTCGGCTATGGCCTCGGCGTCGGCGTCGGCGTCGGTTGCGCCTATGTGACGTCCGTGGGGCCGGTCCAACGCTGGTTCGTACGCCGCCGTGGCCTCGCGTCGGGCATGGCCGTGACCGGCATCGGCGTGGGCACCCTCGCCGGCCCGCCGATCGCGACGGCGATCATGGCCGAAGCGGACTGGCGGACGGCCTACCTGTCGATGGGCATTGCCACCGTTCTGCTCGGGCTGCTCGCGTCGCGACTGATCCTCGCCTCGCCGGAACAGGTGAACCAGCATGCCGACGGCGATCCGGCCCCGCCGCCATCGTCAACCGCGGCGCGCGGCGTGCTGCCCGGTCTCACGCTCCGCGAGGCCATCTTCACCCGCCCCTTCGCGGCGCTCTATTTCGCCAGCTTGCTCCTCGCCTTCGGTCTTTTCCTGCCCTTCGTCCACCTGGTTCCCTACGCCATGGACCGGGGGGTGGAGAAGCCGGTTGCCGTCATCCTCGTCATGCTCGTCGGCGTCGGAAGCATTGTGGGCCGCTTTCTCCTCAGCGGCTTTGCCGACAGGTTCGGCCGGCGCCCGTCGCTGATCGCGATGTTCTTCGGCCTGGCCGTCATGTTCGCCTTCTGGTGGCTGGTCGAGGCCTTCTGGCTGCTCGCCGTCTTCGCCGTCATCTTCGGTACCTGCTACGGCGGCTACGTTGCGCTGGCGCCCTCCGTGCTCGTGGACTATATCGGCCCGCGGTCGGCGTCTTCGGCGCTCGGCGCGCTCTATACCAGCGTCGCAATCGGCTCGGCGAGCGGTCCGACGATCGCCGGCTTCGTCTTCGACTGGACGAGAAGCTATTCGCTGGTCATCGCCCTCGCGGCGGTGCTTACCTTCTTCGCGGCACTGGTCGCCCTCCTGCTCGAAGATCCGGCGAAGTGGAGGGCCCGGACGATCACGGCATGAGAACGACATCGTGAATGGCCCTGAAGCTGACGATCCGGTCGCGACCGGCGCGAATCCGACGATAGAGGATTTCCACGTCGAGGCCTGCGGACGCCCGCTGGCGGCCCGCTGGATCGGCCGGCCGCCGGGCGATGCCCCGGTCCGCCGGCCCATCGTCATGTTGCACGAGGGGCTGGGCTGCACCGGCATGTGGGGCGATTTCCCGCAGGCGCTTCACGGGGCGACGGGGTTGCCGGTCCTCCTCTACGACCGGATGGGCCATGGCGGCAGCGGCCCGGTCACCCGGGCGCGGCCGACGGACTTCATGACCCGTGAGGCGCTGGATGTCCTGCCGGCGGTGCTGGCCGCCTGCCGCGTGGAGGAGCCGCTCCTCTTCGGCCATTCCGACGGCGGGACGGTCGCGCTCATCCATGCCGCCCACCACGACGTCCCGGCGCTCGTGACCGAGGCCGCCCACATCTTCACCGACGAACTGACGGCCGGCGGCCTCGCCAAGACCCGGGCCATGTGGAAGTCGGGCAAGCTCGGCGGGTTCCTCCAACCCTTCCACGGTGCCGCGACCGCGCCGCTGGTCGCCGCCTGGCTCGACGTCTGGCAACGGTCGCGGGCGGAGGGCTGGAGCGTCGAGGCGGAACTCTCCGGCATCACGGCGCCCCTTGTCGCGATTCAGGGATCGACCGACGAATACGGCCTGCCCGCCCAGCTCGACGGCATCGTCTCCGGCGTGTCCGGCCCGGCGGAGAAGCACTTCCTCGAGGGCGTCGGCCACAGCCCGCATCTGTCGCATCCGGAGATCGTGCTCGGGATCGTCGCGCCCTTTCTCCGCCGCGCCGCGGCGCCGTGACCGGGCCCTGGCGGGAACAGAGCCTCGAGACCGCGGACGGCATACGGGTCCGCGGCGCCCGCTACCTGCCGGAGACGCCGCCGACTGCGTGGCGCGGCGGCTTCTTCGTCCTGCCTGGCCGGGGTGAGTTCATCGAGAAATACGAGGAGACCTGCGCCGACCTTGCGGCGCGGGGCTTCGCCAGTGTCGTGATCGACTGGCGCGGACACGGCCTGTCCGAACGCCTCCACAGCGATCCGCAACGATGCCATGCCCGGGATTTCTCGGAGTATCTGAGGGATTTCCGTGCCGTCTTCGACGCCTTTGGTGCCGATCTGCCCCGGCCGCACCTGATGTTCGGCTATTCGATGGGCGCGCATATCGGTCTTCGCTGGCTGCACGGTCACCAGACGACGCCGATGGGGGAGGGCGGCTTCGCGGCGGCCGTGCTGCTCGCGCCGATGATCGATTTCCCGCTGGCCCCGCGGACGCGGATGACCGTCCGGCTGCTCGCCGCCGCCTTCCGCGCGACGGGACAGAACCACCGCTACCTCCCCGGCTACGGCCCCTACGATCCGGAGAAACGCTGGTCCGACATGCCTGTGCTGACCTCGCACCGGCCGCGTTTCGCAAGGCTTCTGGAGCTGACCATGGCCCGGCCCGAGCTGACGGTCGGCGGCCCGACCTACGGCTGGCTGGGCGCAGCCCTCGTCTCATCGGACCTGATCCAGGCCAGGGGCTATCCGGAGGCCATCGCCACGCCCTGTCTGGTTCTCGAAGCGGAGCTGGACAGGGTTGTCCGGCGCGCCGCGATCGCCCCGTATGCCGC
>CAYGKX010000026.1:16526-18292 GCA_964350225.1 uncultured Rhodospirillaceae bacterium
TTCGGTTCGCTGGATGAATTCCTCGAGAAAATCCTGCCGCAGCCGTAGCGGTGTGAGCTCCTGTCGGATGAAGGAAGGCTTGTCTCACCGAAAATTGTGCAATGTCCCTTGGTCGCGCCTGTAAAGCGGCGCAGCGGCTCTTGCCGCGACCAGAAACGGGAGGGACTTCAATGAAACGGACGACAATTGCCCTGGCCGCGGCGATGGGCTTTGCCATCGCCGGCTCCATCGCTGCACCGGATGTCTCCGCGCAGAACGTCAAGGTCACGCCCCTCGGCTCGCACGACGGCGAGTTCTGCCTGCTCGACCGCGCCCTGATCTTCGAGGATCCGGACGGGACGCGCATCCTGTATGACGCCGGTCGCACCGTGCGCGGCGCCAACGATCCTCGGCTCGGCCGCATTGACGTCGTGCTGCTCAGCCACGTCCATGGCGACCATCTGGGCGACGTGCACCAGCCGTCGGCCAACGCCGGGACCTGCGCCAAGCCGGCCTTCACGGTGAAGGTCGTGCCGAACTCCAACACCGTGAATATCGTGATGGGCAAGAAGGCCCGGTTCCTGGTGGGCGCGGAGATGGCCAGCTTCTTCGCGACCAAGATCAAGAAGCTCGGCGGCGACCCGAAGCTGGTCCAGCTTGTCCGCTTCGGCGCGTCGAAGAAGGTTGGCGGCGTGACGGTGGCGAGCGTCCCGGCTGCGCATTCCAACGGACTGAACGCGGCCTTCCTCGACCACGACCATGCCAAGGCACTGAAGGACACGGGCCTGACCGCCTATGTCGGCCCTCCGGGCGGCTATGTCCTGACCTTCTCGAACGGGCTCGTCGTCTATCTCTCGGGCGACACCGGCATCACGGCGGAGCAGGATCTGGTCGTCCGCCGGCACTATGGCGCGAAACTCGCCGTCCTCAACATCGGCGGCACCTTCACGACCGGCCCGAAGGAAGCGGCCTGGGTGATCAACGAACTCGTCAAGCCCAACGCGGTGATCGCCTCCCACGCCAACGAACCCGCCACCCAGGGCGGCAAGGTCCGCCCCGGCACCCGGACGGACGCCTTCATGAAGGCGACCAAGGTCCCGGTCCATGTCCCGCTCAGCGGCAAGGTCATGGAATTCGACAAGGACGGGAAGTGCGTGAACGGGTGCTGAGGGTTGCTTAGCCCAGGACATCACTGATCCAGTGTTCGGAGCATAGTGAGCCTCGAAGGACCGGGACCGTGCGTCGTCCGGTCCTTTGAGAGCCGGTCCCGCGTCCAGCCCATGAGGCCCCGCCCAATCGCGCCGGTTATTGTACCTGCAAATCTATCCGACTATATTACCGGATAGATGGTCGTCGACGGAGGTCCCATGAGCGAGAATGCGCAGCGTCGGGCAGTCGAAAATTACAGGAGCCGCCTGGCCGACCGGGGGATCGTCCGGTTCGAGGTGCAGGCGCCCGCGTCGGACCGCGATCTCATCCGTGCGGTCGCGCGACGGCTTGCGGCAGAAGGGCCGGAGGCTGCACGCCTGCGTGGCGCGATCAGCCGTGAAATGGAAGGCTCTTCCGGGAAGACGGGGGGGATACTTGCGGCCTTGCGGGCGTCGCCACTCGTCGGCGCCGACCTGGATGTCGAGCGACCGCACGATGGCGGGCGCAAGATCGATCTGTGACCCGCTTTCTCCTCGACACGAACATCATCAGCAACGCTGTCAAACCCGAGCCCTCGGCTTCCCTGGTCGCGTGGCTTGGCGCCCAGCTCGACGCCGACCTGTTCATTTCGGCGCTGA
>CAYGKX010000027.1:0-18187 GCA_964350225.1 uncultured Rhodospirillaceae bacterium
CGCTGCATTCGACTTCGTCCCGGACGCCCTCGGCAAGCCGCACACCCATGTCGACGGGAGGCGCCATGCGCTCGCCGCCAATCTTTCCCATACCACGGGCATGGTGGCGGTCGCGGTAGCCGACGCCGAGACGGTTGGGGTCGACGTCGAAGCAACCGGCCGCCCGGTCAATCTCGAGATCGCCGACCGCTATTTCTGTCCGAGCGAGGTCGACTGGCTGAAGACAGTCCCGGAGCCGAGGCGCCGGGAAGCCTTTCTCAGGCTTTGGACCGGGAAGGAGGCGTTTCTGAAGGCGACCGGCAAGGGCCTGACGCAAAATCTCCAGTCCTTCCGGATCTCGCCCTTTCCGATCCGGCTGGGCTTCAACGACCCGGCGCTGGGCGACACGCGTGAGTGGCCGATGCGCCAGCGCCTGTTGCCCGGCGGTTTCCTGGTCGCCCTGTGCGTCGGAGCCGCAAGGGGGACGTCGCTTGCCGTACGATGGCGGAGGATGCGTCCTTCGGTCCTCGCGCCGTAGCGAGCCCGCACTAGAAGTTCTTGTCGAACCGATAGGTCACATTCAGGGTCACACGGTTGTCGCGCCGGATGCTGTAGAGGAAGTCGCCCTCGCGCGTCCCCGTCACGAAGCGGCCCTTGAGGGACACGGTGAAGTGGGTGCCGATCCGCCGGCTGAAGTCGACGATGTAATAGCGTTCGGAGCTGGTGAAGTCCTGGTACAGGCCGGCGAGGAACTGCGTGTTCTGCGTGTCGTTGAAACCGATCCGCAGGCCCACGAAAAGGTGATGGTTGAAGGGCGTCGTGGCGCGATCGCCCCGGCTGTCCCACATTGCCTCCACCACGGCGCCCAGATCCCATCTGGTTCCGAACGCCCGGAAGAAGGTGTATTCGAAACCGCCCGCCAGAGAGACGTAGGTTTCCTCGTCGAGGTCCACATTCCTGAAACCGGCGCGCAGGATGCTCTCCCATTTGAACAGCCAGGGGCCCGTTGTGTACTGCGCTTCGAGGCCGGCCTGATGGATGATCTGGTAGAGGGGAACAACGGTCGGGTTGAGATTCTGGTCGAGCAGCACCTCCAGGGTCGGCTCCCGGCCGGTGCCGTAGAAATAGTAGGCGGCGAAGTCCAGCTTTCCGAGTGTCTTGCTGTAGCGCAGCGCAACGGACGGGTGCCATTCCTGCCACTGGCTCTCATATTGCGGCCGGCTCGTGTCGACGACGAACTCGCTGCGCAGCCGCCCGCCGCGCCCGGGGAAGGTGCGTTCCCGGAAATAGGGCAGCACGAACAGCTCCGCCATGCCCCACTTGCGCGTCAGGGTGACGTGCAGCATCGGCTGCCCCAGACGGCTGCGCGACCGGGAGTCGACGTCCTCCACAAGGTCGACCTGATTGATGATGTCGACCAGCTGAATGGATTCCAGCACACCCCAGTAGACCCGTCCGACGCCGAAGCGCACCTCGAACCCGTTGGAGGAATTGAGGAACAACGCCTCGCGCAGGTCGAAATGGGTGCGTCGGCTGTCCTGGCTGTCCCACCGGTAGAAGGGGACCAGGGTGAACCGCGTTCGGGGGTCGAAGTCGATCCGATACTCGAACTGGCCGAAGACTGAAAAGTCCTGCGGGTTCTGGCCCGGGTAGGCCGGGCTTTCGAAGAACAGGCGGGCCTCGGCGCCGGCCTCGAACGAGAAACGCTGCTTGATCCTCGGGAAGGGCTGTAGGGGGTCCGTGCCGCGCCGCTTGGCATAGCTGGTGGAGCCGCCGAAACGCAGGCCGGCACGCACGAACGGACCGTGCCTGTACAGGAGCCCGCCGCTCGTGCCCCGGGTGACCTGCTGTCCGGTCTCCGCGCTGGCGACGCCGTCGACATAGCGCGTATCGACGACGCCCCACATGCCCTGGAAGCCATACCCGACGGAAAAGTAGAAGCCCTTGATGGTTTCGTAAGTGAGGCTGACGCTCGCATCCAGGCCGAAGGCGGTCCGGCCGCCGCCGTTCGCCTCCGTTGTGGAGGAGAGCGTCGCACCGCCCGGGTCGTGGATGTTGACGGACTGATCGGTATCGCGGTGCCCGAACAGGAGGGAGCCCTGCAGCGACGCGCCGAGGCGCCAGCGATAGCCGAGGGGGACGGTCGCCTCGACACCGGCCGTGGGGCCGACACCCCAATAGCCACCCGTTTGCTTCATGAACAGGGACGAGCCGGAGGCGAAGCCGTATGTCGATTCGATGTCGGTGTCGACCTTGGCGAAGCGCAGGCCGCCGAAGAAACGCAGCTCGCCCCAACCCTGCGACAGGTAGCGGCTCAACACGGCATCGAAGACCTGGACGGTCTGGCGGATTTCGCTGGTCGCCGATTGGGCGTCGCCGAGCATCGGCACGGGCAGGATGCCGGGATAGGCCGGAAAGGTGACACTCGTCGGCGAATTGACCCGGAAGTTCGAATAGTCCGTGTTCCGGTTGCCGATGCCGGCCAGGTACCCGAAGCCGAAGCCCCAGCGGCCCCACCTGTAGACCGCGTCGGCGCCGAGCTCGGTCGCCGTATTCACACCGATCTCGCGGTTGTTCCATGAGGTCGACGCCGGAGCCATCGTGACCGTTGTGTCCTGGGAGAAGACATTCCGGTCGCCGCCGACCAGGCCGACGCCACCCCTGATCGAGATGTCCCAGCCAACCCACAGAGGCTCCGCCGCACGCGACCCCGAAGGCGCCGCCGTCCCCGCGGCGACAATCAGCATGGCAGCAGCCAGCCCCCAAAGTCGGCCCGACCTCGTCGACCTCGCGTCGCCGCGTCCCATGATGCCCCCTGTTTCTTGCGTCTCGATCACCGGCAATCGGCGTATGCGGGATTGTGGCAGGAACTTATTGTTAAGAAATTTAGATTCTTGCCGCCCCGAGCCCGGTCCATGATCGCGCCGCGAGTCGATATGTCAAAAGCATTTCACCGCGGCCTCTCTTGCGCGACAGCACTGCTTGTCGCAGCTTTCGCCCAACACCTTCTTTGACGCGGCGCGAACGAAACGATCGCTCGGCGCCATAATCGTGAACCCGATCTGCCCCGGAGCGGCCGCATGAGCGAAGAGACCCCCTTGATCCTCCTGCCGGGCCTCCTGTGCGACGACGCGTCCTGGACGGACGTCGCCGAGGAACTGGCCGGCGAGTGGGAGGTCGTGGACGTACCGGCCATGCCGTCGATCCCCGCCATCGCCGAAGATCTGCTGGGCCGCCTGCCCGATAGATTTTGCGTTGCCGGTCATTCCATGGGGGGGTACATCGCGCTCGAGATGCTGCGACAGGCACCGGCGCGTATCGAACGGCTGGCCTTCGTCGCCTCGATGGCCAACCCGGACGCACCGGACCTGATCGAGGCGCGCCGCCGGCTGGTCGAGCGGGTCGAGGCGGGTGAGTTCGAGGAGATCGCCGCCACCCTGAGCAACATGATGGTGCCCGACACCCAGAAAGATTTTGCGTGGTTTCGCCAGAAGTTCGTCGAGATGGCGCGGCGCATCGGTCCCGACAAGTTCGTCGCCCACCAGAAGGCGGTCATCGACCGGACCGACATGCTCAAGGTCGCCAGGACGTTCAAGGGCCCCTCCCTTGTTGTCGGCGCCGCGGACGACCGTGTCGCGGCACTGGCCAAGATGAAGCGGCTGGCGGACGCGATGGCGGGGGCGACCTTTGTGCGCCTGCCCGACGGCGGCCATCTGCCGTGCTGGACCCGGCCGTTCGACGTCGCCAACGCCCTCGATGCCTGGCTGGAGGCGTAGCCACCTCGATACCGGAGGGGTCGCAATCCAGCCGAAGGGACAGGTTCGACGATCGTACGATGTTCCGGGCCGCGCCGGCGCTTGGATTAACCGCACACCAGGGTCTTCGTTAAAAAATTACCTCTAACTTTAACGGTTCTGTCGGAAGATACCTGTAAGATCGTACTGAAATCTCAGTGCGATCTATTCATCGGTTAACCTTAGCTCCCGACAGGAGGGCCGGCTATTGTCATCGCAGCGCGACGCGAGCAAACCCGCGGTCATATCGAATTTCCCCGACGCGTTGCAGGTGCGGGGCAAGGATAATCGTTCCGGCCGGTTCCCGCTGGCGATTGTCGGAATTGGCTGCCGGATACCCGGAGGCCCGGATGATGCCGGGAGCTTCTGGAAGTTCATGTGCGAGGGCCGGTCGGGTGTCTCGGAGATCCCACCGGATCGCTGGAACAAGGATCTGTTCTATCACCCGGACCCGGAGGCCCCGCGCAAGGGCTACACCAAATGGGGCGGGTTCGTTCGGGACGTCAGCGGCTTCGACGCCGATTTCTTCAACATTTCACCGCGCGAAGCGGAATTCATGGACCCTCAGCAGCGTCAGTTGCTCCAGGTCACATGGGAGGCGCTGGAAGACGCGGGTATATCCCCGCTCTCGCTCTCCGGGACGCGGACCGGCGTCTATGTCGGCGCCTCGCTCACCGACTACTCCGTCTACCTGAAGTCGAAACGGGCCGAAGGCGAGTTCCATGCCGGAACGGGCATTGCCCTGAGCGTGATCTCGAACCGCATCTCCCACCGCCTCAATCTGCTCGGCCCGAGCATGACCGTCGATACGGCCTGTTCGTCGTCGCTGACAGCGACGCATATCGGCTGCCGCAGCATCTGGGACGGCGAATGCGAAATGATCATCGCCGGACGTGTCACACCTTCGACGCGGCGGCGGACGGCTACGTCCGCGCGGAAGGCACCGGCGTCGTGATCATCAAGCCGCTGGACCGCGCCATGGCCGACGGCGACGACATCTATGCCGTCATCCGGGCCACCGGGTCGAACCAGGACGGTCAGACGTCGACGATCACCGTGCCGAGCGCAGAGGCACAGGCCCGTATACTTAAGGAAGCGTTAGATAATGCGGGGATCTCGCCGGACGAGGTCGGCTATTTCGAGGCGCACGGCACGGGCACGGCGGTTGGCGACCCGATCGAGGCGTCAGCGATCGGTGCGGTCTTTGCCAAGGGCCGTGCCGAGGACAATCCTCTCTATGTCGGTTCGATCAAGAGCGTGGTGGGGCATCAGGAGCCCGCAGCCGGTATCGTCGGGCTCATCAAGGCCGCGCTCTGCGTTAACCAGGGCGCGATCCCGCCCAACCTGAATTTCAAGACCCCCAGTCCCTACATTCCCTTTGACGACCTGCGCATCAAGGTCCCGACCGAAGTCACGGATTGGCCCGAATGGACCGACCGGCGCGTCGCAGCGGTCAACTCCTTCGGCTTCGGCGGTACGAACGCCTGCGCGATCGTCGAGCAGCCGCCGGAGACGAACCGCTTCGCCACCGGGGAGGACCAACCGGAACGTCGATGGGTCGTGCCGCTGTCGGCCGCGAGCGAAACCGCCCTCAAGACCTCCGCGAAACGGCTGGCCGACCATCTGAAGAAGGCCGGCGACGCCGCGCCGGTCATGCGCGATCTGGTCGCGACCCTTGGCCAGCGCCGGGCGCACCTGCCGCAACGTCTGGCGCTCGTGGCGTCGTCCGTCTCGCAACTCTCGGATCGCCTGTCCAACTTCGCGAAAGGCAAGGAATACAAGAATCTCGACAAGGACGCCGCCCCGTTCGAGATCACCAGCCGGCGTTTTTCCGACCCCAAGGTCGCCTTCGTCTTTGCCGGCCAGGGGGGACAGTGGTGGGGGATGGCGCAGCATCTTCTGCGCACCGATCCCGTGTTCCGGGCGGAGGTCGAAGCCTTCGATGCGCATTTTGCGAAACATTCGGGTTTCTCGGTGATCGACGAGTTGATGCGCGACGAGGCATCGTCCCAGGTAGACGACCTGTTCTATGCGCAGCCCTCGCTCTTCGCTCTCCAGGCGGGGCTGGTCGCCCGCTGGCGCGCCTGGGGTCTGGAACCGGATGCCGTCATCGGCCACAGCTTCGGCGAAGTGTGCACCGGCTATTGCTCGGGCGCGCTGTCGCTCGAGGACGCGGCGCGGGTCGTCTACTACCGCGCCAAATCGACCGAAATGGTCAGGGGCCGCGGCGGCATCGCTACCTTGGCGCTGTCCGCAGACGAGGCGCAGCAGACGCTGCAGGAACTGGGTGAGACGGAGGTCGGCATCGCCGGCATCAACAGCAGCTCGATGATCAACCTCGCGGGGCACACGGACGCCCTTCAGCGCGTGCTCGACCATCTGGTGGCGAAGGACCCCGACCTCTTCTTCCGCGTGCTCAAAGTCAACTTTCCGCCGCACTGCTTCGTTCAGGACGAGGTCAAGGACTACATGATGGGCGAGCTTGCGGCGCTCACCCCCAACACGCCCGCGGTACCGATGTACTCGACCGTCACCGGACGGCCCATCGACGACACGCCCCTCGACAACGAATACTGGTTCCGCAATCAGCGCCAGACCGTGCTGTTCAAGCAGGCGCTGGACAACGCCCTCGCCGACGGGATCAACATCTTCGTCGAGATCGGGCCTCACGCGACATTGAGCGGCCTGGTCTCCGGCAACGCGATGGAGGCGGGAAAGACGGTCGTCGCCGTTCCCTCGCTTCATCGCAAGCAGGAGGACGCGGACAGCCTTGCGGCCGCCCTGGGGACGGTGCATTGCGCAGGCGCCGAGGTCGACTGGGCGTCGGCGACGGCGTCCGACTATAACGCGGTGAAACTGCCAACCTATCCTTGGGAGCTGAAACGCTACTGGCTGGATTCTCCGGAGGCGCAGGAGCTCCTGTTCGAGCCGCCGGTCCACCCGCTACTTGGCAAGCGCATGGCCGCCGCCGCGCCGACGTGGGAATGCGACATCGACATTCACACATTCCCCTATCTGCGCGACCATGCCGTCGGCGGCAGCGCCATCTTCCCCGGCACGGGGTACCTGGAAATCATGCTCGCTGTCGCGAAGGAGATCTTCGGCGACGGCCCGGTGGAGCTTGAGGACGTCCAGTATGTCGAGGCGTTGCCGCTTCCGGATGGACATTCCGAAACCGTGCAGGCGAGCTACGACAGCGAACGGCGTATCGTGCGGATCCACAGCCGGGACGCCCAGGAACTCGGCGACTGGACGCTGCGCGCCCAGGCGACGATCACTCAGATGGCGCCCAAGGCAGTTCACCGGGTCAACGCACCGAACCGGGACCCGGCGGAGGTGCTGGCCACCAAGGGCAAGGTCTACAAGCGCTTCACGCAATTCGATTTCGCCTATGGCCCCGCTTTCCAGGGCGTCAGGAAGATGTGGCAGGACGGGGAGGACTTCGCCGGTTACCTGACCGCGCCGACCCAGATCCGGAAGGAAATGGCCGATTACCGCTTCCACCCGGCCTTCTTCGATTCGATGCTTCATCTCGGTATTGGCGATACCTTCCGTCCTGACGTCGAGGCACGGCTGAAGGCGCTGGGCCCGGATGCGATGGGGACCGGCCAGATGCCGACGGGGATCGAGAAGGTGCAGTATCTGCGGGCCCCCGGCCCCAAGGTCGTGGCCCGCACGCGGACCCATCAAGCCGGTCCGGACGGCAACTCCTTCTCGACCGATATCTTCGATGCCGAGAGCGGCGAGCTCGTCGCGCGCGTCGACAGGATGGTCACCCGGCCGGTGGGCAAGGGCAAGGCCAAGCAGGCCGAAGGCGCCCAGCTCGGATACTATGCCGAGGTCTGGGAGGAGGAGCCGCTGGATGCGGAGGCAGCGCCGTTCGCATTGTCGCCGTCCCAGGTGATACTCGACGACGGGGCAGCGTTCGGGAAGGCTCTCGCGCGCGAATTCCAGGCGCTGGGCCACACTGTCTGGACCGTCTCGCCGGGCGAGGCATTCGCCCGCAACAGCAACGAGATCACACTCCGTCCCGGCGAATTCGCCGACTATCAGGCGTTGCTTGCAGCCGTGGTTCCGGAAGGGGCCGAGGACAGGTCGGTCGGCATTGTGCATCTGTGGTCGATGCGCCCGAGCGACCATGCGACGCCGCCCACGGCGGATGACCTCATGACGGCTCAGACGCTGGGCGCCAACAGCCTGATGCAGCTGTCGCGCGCGATCGCGGATCGGCCGGACCTGGCGGTCGACATTTCCACCGTCACGTTTGGTGCGGCGATCGTGCCGGAGACAGATTCGGATCCCGACCCCTATCGCCTCGCCCACGCCGCCCTGAACGGTTTCGCCCGCACCGCCGGCACGGAACTGGAGAACCTGCGCATCCGAAGCATCGACCTCGACACGGAGCGGTCGGCCCGGTCGCGATCCTCGGCCATCGCACAGATCCTGGTCGACGACAGTGAGGAAACCATCGCACTCCGCGGCGGCCGCCGCTTCGTGCGCCGCGTGCAGGCGCGTCCCGCCGCGGAAATCGCCGCGGCACGCGTCCCCGTCGACGGCCCAGACGGCGCGCAGCCCTTCCGCGTCACCATGTCCGCGCCCGGCGTGCTCGAAAACCTGTCGATCGTCGAGGCGGACATCGACAAGCCCGGGCCGGGTCAGGTCTCCTTGCGCGTACATGCCGTCGGCCTGAACTTCCGAGACGTCATGGCGGCCACCGGCCTCCTGCCCGCGGGGGCAGAGGCCGGCAATTCCTGGGAGGCCCTCGGCCTTGAATGTGCGGGGGAGATCACCGCAGTCGGTCGGGGCGTGAAAAACGTCAAGCCGGGGGACCGGGTCATGGCGTCTGCGCGCGGATGCCTCCGCTCCGACGTGCTGGCCGAGGCCAGTCAGGTGAACAGGATCCCGCGCGGCGTCGATTACGAGGGCGCCGCGACGATCGGCTCTGTCTTCATGACCGCCTACTATTCGCTGGTCGTCCTCGGCCGCCTGAAGAAGGGCGAACGGGTGCTCATCCACACCGCCACCGGCGGCGTGGGCCTTGCGGCTGTACAGATCGCAAAGATGATCGGCGCCGAAATCTTCGCAACGGCGGGCAGTCCGAAAAAGCGGGCCTATCTCAAGAAGCTCGGCATCAGGCACATCATGGATTCGCGCTCGCTCGCCTTCGCCGAGCAGATCATGGACATCACCAACGGCGAAGGGGTCGATGTCGTTCTCAACGCCTTGGCGGGTCCCGCCATCGAGAAGGGAATTTCCGTTCTGCGGCCCTTCGGGCGCTTCCTCGAGATCGGCAAGCGCGACGTCTACGAGAACAGTCCGATCGGCCTCAAGGCGCTGCGCAAGAACATCGCCTTCCACGTCATCGACCTGGCCAACGTGACGGCCAACCGGGCGGAGGAGATGGCCGAAACGTTCGAGGAACTGCTCGGTCTCTTCAGCGCCGGCAAGCTGAAGCCGCTGCCGGCGGAGGTCTTTCCGGTCAGCGAGATCGCCGACGCCTTCCGGCACATGTCGCGCGCCCGCCATATCGGCAAGGTGGTCGTCAACCTCGATGAGCCCGATCTGATGGTCGAGCGCGACGGTACCGGCGAGATCGGCTTCCGGAAGGACGCGAGCTATCTGATCACCGGCGGCACCAAGGGCTTCGGCCTGTCCATCGCGACCTGGATGGCCGGCCACGGCGCCGGAACCCTCTATCTCGTCAGCCGTTCCGGGGCCGCCGGCAAGGCGTCCGAGACTGCCATCCGCGAGATGGAGGCGAACGGCACGAAGGTCGTGGTCGTGAAAGCGGATGTCTCAAGGACCGCGGACGTCGACCGTCTCCTCAAACGCATCGCCAGGACCTCCCGTCCGCTTCGCGGTGTCATCCACGGTGCCATGGTGCTGGACGATGCCTTCATCAACCAGCTCGACGCGAGCCGGATGGAACGCGTGATGGCGCCCAAGGTGATGGGCGCATGGAACCTTCACACGGCGACGCAGGACCTGCCGCTCGATTTCTTCATGAGCATGTCGTCGCTGGCCTCGGTCTTCGGCTCCCGTGGACAGGGCAACTATGTGGCCGCGAACAGCTATCTCGACGTGTTCGCCCAGTATCGCCAGTCGCTCGGCCTGGCCGGGCAGACCGTAAACTGGGGCGCGCTTGGCGGCGTCGGCGCCGTTGCGCGCAGCAAGCAGCTTCAGAGATACATGGAGAGCATGGGCATGCCGGTGGTGCCGCTGGAGGCGTCGCTCGGCGCGATCGGGTTCCTGATGCGCAAGGAGATATCCAACGCGGTCTATTTCAAGGTCGACTGGCCGCTGCTCCTCCGGACCAACCCGGATATCGGCAAGTCGCGTCGCTTCGCGCCGATCGTGGAGACGATCGCGCAGGGCGAGGGTGGCGGCAAGGTACGGTCCGAGATCATGGCCGCTACAGGCGCCGCCCGAACGGCGATGCTGGCCAAGTATCTCGCCGGGCAGGTGGCCGGGGTCCTCCGGACCGACGCCGACAAAATCGACCCGGAACGCCCGTTGTCGGAACTGGGGCTGGATTCGCTCACGTCATTCGAACTGAAGAACCGTATTGAAGGCGATCTCGCCATCGACCTTCCGGTCGCCAAGTTCCTGCAGAAGCCGACCATTACCGGTTTGACGGAAGCCGTCGCCTCGCGCCTTGAAGCCGGCGGCGACGCCGACGAGGTCGCGGCGGGCGGCGACGTTCAGGAGATCCCGCTGACCGACCAGTTGAACCACTTCTGGAACATCTGGAAGAACGATCCGATGGCCGCCGGGACGATGGGATACCTCAATGTCGGCTTCGCCATCGGGATACGTCCGGGCCTGGACAGGCAGCGGCTGCAACAGGCCTTCCAGAAGCTCGTGACCAGCCAACCGGTCCTGCGGGCCCGTTTCCCGGAGATCGACGGTGCGGTTCGGGGCCATATCGACGCGGCCCACCCGACCGGCGTCGTCTTCGAGGATGCAACCGGCCTCTCGGACCGCGAGTTCATGGCCCTGCTCGTGAAACGGCGGACGGAGACCATTGATCTCGAGAATGGGCCGCTCTTCCAGATACAGGTCTTCCGCCGGCCGGATGAAAGCGATGTCGTGCTGTTCCGGATCAGCCATTTGATCTGCGACGGCTGGACCAATCAGCTGATCGCGAGTGCGCTGTTCAGGCACTATTTCGGCGTGGGTGCGGGGTCGGACCCCGCGGAAGGCGAATCCGCGGCACAGTTCTCCGATTTCGCGCGCTGGGAGAAGGATTTCCTGGCGTCCGACGAGGGCCGGAAACTCCTGAAGGACGAGGCCAGGCGGTTCGCGGATGCCGGGCCGCCGATCCGACTGCCGGCCCAGTCATCGCGGCACCAAGGAGCCCCGCGTGCCGGCGGTTCGATCCCCTTCGAACTCGACAAGCGGACCACGGCGGCGGTTCGCGACCTCGCCAGGACCCTCGGGTCCTCGTCATTCTCGGTCTTGCTCGCGGGCTTCGCAGCCCACCTCCATGCAACGACCGGCGAAAGCGATATCCCGATCTGGTCGGCGGCGGCAAACCGCGGACGACGGCAGTTTCACCAGACCCTGGGCTGGTTGGCAAACCTCGTCATGGTGCGCGAGCCGATCCTCGCATCGGACAATTTCCGGGTGCTGGTCGGAAAGGTCTCCGAAGGGCTAACGGAAGCGGTCGTGCGGGAGGAGGTGCACTACATCTCCGCGCTACAGGAGGCCGCCGCATCCGGCAACCAGGCCGCGGCCGACGTCGTTACGCGGGGCAATTGCACGAGCCGGCTGCACCAGGTGAGCTTCTCGATGTTGCGCGCGGAGAATACCGACGATATCGAGCTTGGCGCGCTTCTGCACGAGCCGGACAAGCGGCTTGAATTCGGCGGTCTCGACCTCTGGTCTGTCCCGGTTCCTCACGACGTCACGGTGACCGACTTCGGCGCCCGCGTTCAGCAGCATGACGGCAAGTGGTTCGGGGAAATGACCTTCGACACGGAGAATTATGCGCACGATCCGATGGTGGACTTCACCAGGGACTATGTGGCCGCCATCAAGAAGCTCGTGGCAGAACCGTCGAGGCCGGTCGGGGAAGTATTGCGGGAGGCCGAGCGCGTCATGGCCGTCGGCGCCGAGTAGGGGCGCCGGATCGGAGACGCCGAATAGCGCGCGCCGCCGGTCGGTATCGCCGGCGGGTGGTTATCGCGCCTCGCCGGCGTCCGGATCGTGACCTTCCCGCCACGGAGCGTCCACAAGGAAGGCCGCAACGATGGCCGCGCACGCCAGGGCCGCGCCGTACCAGGGTGGCGAGGCCGGGGTGCCGATCTGAACGCTTAGCGTGGCATAGAGGGTTGTCAGGTGGAGGGCGAGCAGGCCGGCCGGTACCGCATGGCGCGCCCAGCGGTTCTTCTCGGTGTGCACGAAATACAGAATGGCCAGTACGAGGATGCCGACCGCGATCAAGCCGCCGCCGGCAACCCTCATGAGCGCCAGCAGGAGAACCTGCGTCCCCCCATCGACCTGCTCCCAGGTCTTGCCGATCGCGGCGGCGTGGTAGGTCATGAAGGTGCCCCGGAGCAGGTACCACAGGCCGAAGGCAATGCCGAAGAGGGCGATGGCCCCGTAGAGCCTCGTCACATGCTTGTGTCTTCCCGCCATCTTCCAGCCTCGCTCGTGTCTCCGCGGCCAGCCTAACGCATTCCCCGGCGGGGCTCCGGTACTTTGACGGGACGCCCTTCGGGCTGAAGCCCTCGCCCCGATCAGTCGGTCTGACGCAGGCTCGTCCGGGTGAAGTCGGCCGGGCCGTATCCGACCCTGAACCTGATTTCACGCCAGATCATATCTGTCGACTTGCCGTTGAGGTGATTCTTCATCGACAGCTTCCGGGCGCGCCAGTACTTGTCGAGATACTTCTCGAAATCGCTCGCGGTCAGGGTCTTCAGGCGCCCTCCGGCGCGATCGTAGAAGTCGACCTTGACGGTCCGGTACTCGGCCTTGTCGACCCAGGCGATCTGCTTGCTGTAGCCGGACTCCGCCCGAACGGGCGTCCGCTCGATGACGAAGTGATCCTTGCCGTCGATCTTCTCGTCCCGGAGGAACTTGTAGCGGTAGTCATTCAGCTCCATCGGCGAGAGGTCTTCGTAGGTGAACTCGCTGCCCATGAACGAGCCCGACTTGTTCGAGGAACTGATCCGCTTGATGCGCTTGAGGGCGGGCAGGTAGAGCCACTGCGCGTCCTCCCCCTTGCTGAAGGCATGGGTCAGAAGGCCGGTGCCGCGGATGTCCGGCGGGCTCTTGAAGACCAAAAGGCTTTTGTGTTCGACATTTCCCTCGCCTTCCAGCGTCCGGATCTCGATGTCGCGCGCACTTTCGTCGCCTTGCCGGTCGCGCAGGACCATTCGCCCCACGGTCAAGGTGTCCTTCCATCCCTGATTGCGGCGGTCGGCCTCCCGCGCGATTTCCCAGCCTTTCTTCTCCGCCTCGGTCCGTGGCGTTTCGGCCAGCGAGGGGAAGGCGGATACCGTGGTCAGGATGCCCGCGCCGATTACGGCGGCGGCGAGGCCGGGCAAGGCTGCGCATGTGCGGCGGATCATGGAAACCCTCTTCGGATCGGGAGGAAACACTCGGGAAGGAAGCCGGACAGTCTGGGGCTCGATCGCGGCGAAAATTGGGGGATGTCGAGGGCGAATGTCTACCACGCGCGATTTAACTGTCGCCAAATACCGCGTGCAGCGCCAACCTGCGACGGTTGGCGTACACGTCGGGCAGCGGGGCGGGGCGCGGGTCCAAATGGTTCGCGTTCACGATCCATTTAGGCATGGCCGCGATTATTGGCTTCTCGGATGGCGGTACGGCACGAGAGGGGGGCTCATCATCGAACCGAACGTCCATCATGCCGCGGTGCGGTCGCGCCGTGACCGAACAATCCGGTGCGCCGCGCGTGCCGCCGCTGGGCTGGCGCTTCTTCTGGCGCTCGGCGGCTGTTCGGGCGACGTCTTCCCGTTCCTTACGCCGGGCGGCCCGATTGCCGAGGCCCAGCGCGATCTTTTCTTCCTCGCGCTCGGCTTCATGGCGATCGTCGTCATACCGGTCTTCGTCCTGACATTCCTGTTCGTCCGCCGGTACCGGGCGAGCCGCCAGGCCCCGGACTACGATCCGGACTGGGAGCATTCGAAACTGATCGATTCGCTCGTATGGGGCGTGCCGGCGCTGATCGTCCTGGCGGTCGCGGCATTGGTGTGGATATACACCCATCGCCTCGACCCCTACAGGCCGATCGGCAGCGCGGCTGAGACGACCCGTGTCCAGGCCATCGCACTGAACTGGCGCTGGGTCTTCGTCTATCCCGACCACGGCATCGCGACCGTCAACGAACTCGCCTTTCCCGCCGGCAAGCCGCTTGCGGTCGACATCACGTCGGACACGACGATGAGCTCTTTCATGGTCGTCGGCCTGGGCGGACAGATTTACGCGATGGCGGGAATGCGGACGAAGCTGCACCTTCTGTCCAACAAACCCGGGACCTATACCGGCCGGAACATGCAGTACAGCGGCGACGGTTTCTCCAACCAGACCTTCAGGGCCGTCGCCATGACGCCCGCCGATTTCGCGGCCTGGATCGCCAAGGTGAAGGCCGCTGGCCGGACCCTCGACGCGGCGACCTACGAAACCGTTCGCAAGCCGGTGATCGACCGCAAGGTCGCCTACTACAGTGGCGTGGAGCCGGATTTGTTCAAGAAGGTGATCGCGCGCTACCCGCGCTAGCGGCGTCCGGGCGGAACCAACCGCCGGCGACCGTGGGAAAGACGGAGAGGGGGACGAATGCTCGGCAGACTGGGACTGGACGCGCTGCCTTTTTACAGCTGGGTCGCGATGAGCGGCGCGATCGTCACCGTGCTGGGCGGGCTCGCCGTGGTCGGCCTCATCCTGTGGCTCGGCAAGGTCCGCTATATCTGGCGGGAGTGGCTGACGACCGTCGATCACAAGCGGATCGGCATCATGTATGTGATGCTGGCCCTGGTCATGCTGATTCGGGGATTCGTCGACGCGCTGATGATGCGCGCCCAGCAGGCCGTTGCCCATAATTCCGAAGGCTATCTGCCACCGGACCACTACGACCAGATCTTCTCCTCCCACGGCACGATCATGATCTTTTTCGTGGCGATGCCGTTCCTGTCCGGGCTGATCAACATCATCGTGCCGCAGCAGATCGGCGCCCGCGATGTCGCCTTCCCCTTCCTCAATTCGGTCAGCCTGTGGCTCACCATGTCGGGCGCGGGCCTGATGCTCATCTCGCTGGTGATCGGGACCTTCTCGACGGCGGGCTGGACGGCCTATCCGCCCTATTCCGGGCCCGAATTCAGCCCCGGTGTCGGCGTCGACTATTGGGTCTGGATGGTCATGCTCTCCGGGGTGGGCACGACCCTGACGGGCATCAATTTCGTCGTCACGATCCTGAAGATGCGCGCTCCGGGCATGAGCCTGATGAAGATGCCGATCTTCACCTGGACGGCGCTCGCCACCTCGATCCTGATCGTCTTCGCCTTCCCGGCGCTGACCGTCGCCGGCGGGCTTCTCGAACTCGATCGTCTGCTCGGGATGCATTTCTTCACGAATTCCGGCGGCGGCAACATGATGCACTACATGAACCTGGTCTGGATCTGGGGGCATCCGGAGGTCTACATCCTGATCCTGCCCGCCTTCGGCATCTATTCGGAAATCGTCGCGACCTTCTCCGGTAAGCGGCTTTTTTCCTACAAGTCGATGGTCTGGGCGACGATGGCGATCGCCATCCTCTCCTTCACCGTCTGGCTGCACCACTTCTTCACGATGGGGTCGGGCGCCGACGTGAACGCCTTCTTCGGTGTGATGACGATGATCATCGCCGTACCGACGGGGGTGAAGGTCTTCACCTGGATCTTCACGATGTATCGCGGGCGCGTCCGGATCGAGGTGCCGATGCTCTGGACCATCGGGTTCATCGTGACCTTCGTGATCGGCGGCGTCAGCGGCGTCCTTCTGGCGATCCCGCCGCTCGACTACGCCATGCACAACGGCACATTCCTCATCGCCCATTTCCACAACATGCTGATCCCGGGCGCGCTGTTCGGCTTCTTCGCCGGCTATACCTACTGGTTCCCCAAGGCGATGGGCTTCCGGCTCGATCCGGTGTGGGGGCGGCGCTCCTTCTGGTTCTGGATCGGCGGATTCTACCTCGCCTTCATGCCGCTGTATGTCCTCGGCCTGATGGGCATGCCGCGGCGGATGGAAACCTATACCGACGGCGACTGGCAGCCCTTCCTGATCGTCGCCATGGTGGGGGCGGTCAGCATCATGTGCGGGCTCGCCTGCCAGGCAATGCAGCTCTACGTCAGCATCCGGGATCGTGAGCGGCTGCGCGACACGACCGGCGATCCCTGGAACGGCCGGACGCTCGAATGGCAGACCTCCTCGCCGCCGGCCGCCTACAATTTCGCGGTCGTCCCCGACGTACGCGAGCGCGACGCCTTCCATGAGATGAAACAACGCCGCGCCGCCTATGCCGTGCCGGACCGCTATGAGGAGATCGAGCTGCCGCGGAACACCGCGCTCGGCGTCGTCAGCGGGGCCTTCGGGTTCGTCTTCGGATTCGCGATGGTCTGGTACATCTGGTGGCTGGCGATCCTCTCGCTGCTCGTCATCCTGGGCGCGCTGATCTGGCGCAGTTTCCAGGACGCGCCACACGACATGCTGAAGGCGGAGGAGGTGTCGGCGCAGGAGGCAGAGCGGCTGGCTGGGCTGCGGCGGATGCCGACCTTCGACGGGCTCCCGCCCTCCGCGGCGGAGCCCCAACCGGCGAACCCGGCGGCGGGGGCTTCTCCGCCGCCATCGGGGCCGGCCCCCGAAGGGAGGCCCGCATGACCGCCCGCGCCGCCGACGCGCCGGAAGTGGCCAACCCGGAAGCCGATCCCTACGAGGAACGGCATTTCGGCTTCTGGCTCTACCTCATGAGCGACGCGATTATCTTCGCGCTGCTCTTCGCCACCTACGCCGTCATGATGAACAACACGGCCGGCGGCCCCGCCGCAGCGCAGATATTCTCGATCCCCCGCGCCGCGGCGGAAACAGGCGCGCTCCTCCTCAGCACCTTCACGATGGCGCTCGCGATGCTCGGCGCTTATTCGGGCCGGCAGCGGATGGCGGTGATCTGGCTCGTGGTCACCGGCCTATTGGGGGCGGTCTTCCTGTTCCTCGAAATCGGCGAGTTCCGCGAACTTATCGCGAAGGGCGCGGGGCCGGACCGGAGCGGCTTCCTCTCCAGCTTCTTCGCGCTCGTCGGCACCCACGGCCTTCACGTCACCGCCGGCATCGTCTGGTTGCTTGTCATGCTGGCGCAGATCGCGGTCAAGGGGATGACGCCGCCGGTCGTGTCCCGGCTCTTCCGGCTGGCGCTATTCTGGCATTTCCTCGATATCGTCTGGATCGGGATCTTTTCCTTCGTCTATCTGGCGGGAGCGGCTTAATGGATCGGGAAACACACGCGGCGCACGGCCTCGCCCATCACATCGCCGGCTTCGTCATCTGCATCTTCCTGACGGCGATACCCTTCGCCGTCGTCCTGGGGACCGACCTGCACACACGCGGCAAGATCATCGTCATCCTGTTCGCCGGTGTCGCCCAACTGTTCGTCCAGTTGCATTTCTTCCTGCGCATCGGCCTGTCGTCGCTGAGGAAGGACAACGGCATCACCTTCGTCTTCGTCGGTGTGCTGGTCCTTATCATGATCGGCGGCACGCTCTGGATCATGACCGATCTCGGCCGCCGCATGATGGGATGACAGCGGCCGGCCGCCGGCGCGTCCGTCAGCCGCCCATCCGGATCACGATCTTGCCGAAATGTCCGGCGCCTTCCATGGCGCGGTAGGCGTCGCGCGCGTCGTCGAAGTCGAAATGACTGTCGATCACCGGTTTCAGTTCGTTGGCCCCGATCGCCTTGTTCATATCCTCGAACATCGCCCGGCTGCCGACATAGACGCCGTTCAGACGGATGGATTTCTGCATGATGGGCAGGGGATTGATCTCACCCATCTTGAGGACGCCGATCAGCGCGACATGTCCGCCCAGGCGCGCGGCCGCGATCGACTGTTGCAGGGTGCCCGGGCCGCCGACCTCCACGACATGGTCGACGCCGGTGCCGCCGGTCAGGTCCTGCACGGCGGCGGCCCATTCCGGCGTGTCGCTGTAGTTGATCGTGTGCCAGGCCCCCATCTCCCGCGCGCGGGCGAGTTTCTCGTCGCTCTTCGACGTGATGACGACCCGGGCGCCGTGCATGACGGCGAATTGCAGCGCGAAGATCGAGACGCCCCCGGTGCCGAGCAGCAGCACCGTGTCGCCGGCCTGGAGGCCGCCCTTGACGACCAGCGCGTGCCAGGCGGTCAAGGCGGCGCAGGGCAG
>CAYGKX010000028.1:0-1826 GCA_964350225.1 uncultured Rhodospirillaceae bacterium
TCGGCCGGCGTTTCGCCGCGCGCGGGAAACGCCGGCCGATCACCGAGGCCGCGCGCAGCTACTCCTTCGCGCATTTCCAGGCGAGCACCCATTTCGTCGTCAATATCCTGAGCGCGGAGCAGGTCGATATCTCGAACCACTTCGCCAAGCCCTCTGTCGACAAGTGGCACGATGTCAGCTTCGACCTGTGCGGTGTGGGCTGTCCGGCCTTTTCCGACGCGCTCGCGGTCTTCGAATGCCAGACGAAGGAAATCCACGAGGCCGGCGACCACATCATCATCATCGGCGAGGTGGAAAGCTTCACCCGGCGGGAGGAGGGCGACCCGTTGCTGTATTTCCGGGGCCGCTACGGTAAAATGGAGGCCGAGGCCTCCTGACGCCCGGAGCGAGACGCGCGGAGAAAGCGCGCCGGCGCGGGCGGTCCATAGGGTATCTGACACACGGCCCCTGGAGGAACCGATGCGCCAGTTCTTCATCGAACAGATGGCGATGTATTCCGCCTATCACCGGGACGGACGCAACCGGGCGACCCATTTCGTCGGCGTGCCGATGATCGCCTTCGCCCTCCTCGTGCCGATGTCGCTGGTTCCGCTCTTCGGCGTCACGGGCTATCCGGTCAGCGTCGGCACGCTGTTTGCAGCGGTCGTGATCGTCTACTGGATCGCCTGCCAGCCCGTCATCGGCATCGCGTCGGGTGTCTTTTTCATTCCTTTCATCTGGTTGGCCCAGTGGGTTGCCGCCCAGGGGCAGGCCGTGGCCTGGAGCGTCTTTGCGGCGGCCTTCGTCGGCGGCTGGGTCATCCAGCTTGTCGGCCACGCCTTCGAAGGGCGGAAACCCGCGCTGCTCGACAATATCCTTCAGGTCTTCGTCGCTCCGGTTTTCCTGATGGCCGAAGTCTTCTTCGCACTGGGCCTGCTGAAGCCCCTGCACGATGCCGTCGAGGCGCGCTGGCCGGCCTATTCGCGGGAGGCCAAGGGGCAACCGGCCTAGCCGGGCTCTTCCCGACTAACCCAGCGCTTCTTCCAGGTCCGCGATCAGGTCGTTGACATCCTCGATGCCGACGGACAGGCGGACGAGGCTGTCGCTGATGCCCAGTTCCGCCCGGATCTCCGGCGGGACCGAGGCATGGGTCATGATCGCCGGATGTTCGATCAGGCTCTCGACCCCGCCCAGGCTCTCGGCCAGCGCAAACAGCTCGCACCGTTCGAGGAACCGGCGCGACTCCTCGAGGCCGCCCTCGAGGATGGCGGTGATCATGCCGCCGAAGCCACCGGTCATCTGGCGGGTGGCGAGGGCATGCTGGGGATGGCCCTTCAGTCCCGGATAATGCACCCGCGCGACCTTGGGATGCGCCTCCAGCCATTCGGCGATCGTTCCGGCGTTCTGGCAATGGCGCTCCATGCGCAGCGGCAGGGTCTTGAGACCACGGAGCGCCATGAAGCTGTCGAAGGGTCCGGCGACGGCGCCGATGCTGTTCTGCAGAAAGGCGAGCCTGTCCGCGAGGTCGGCATTGTCGCCAATGACGACCACGCCGTTCACCACGTCGGAATGGCCGTTGAGATACTTCGTTGCCGAATGGACGACGATATCGGCGCCGAGCGCGAGGGGTTGCTGCACACAGGGCGTGGCGAAGGTGTTGTCGACCACGACCAGGGCGCCCCTGGCGTGGGCGGCCTCGGCCACTGCGGCGATATCGACGAGGCGGAGGAGGGGATTGGTCGGGCTCTCGATCCACACCATCTTCGTTTCGGACGACAGGACGGTCTCCAACGCCGCCGGGTCGGACCGGTCCGGCTCGCGCCCGTTGCGCTCCACCAGCACCAACT
>CAYGKX010000028.1:1836-17778 GCA_964350225.1 uncultured Rhodospirillaceae bacterium
GGTCGTAGTCGTACACTGCCGAGTGCTCGCTCAGGCGCCCCGGCGACGCGCCGCTGTCACCGCCGCACTCGCTGGCTTCACAGCTCCCGACGGGCCAGTACGCGGCCGGATCGGACAGGTCCGAGAAATCGAAGCGGAGGCCCGCCGAGCGCTTGCGCACCCGCTCGAACAACCGATAGGTCCCGCCATAGAGATCGTCCATCGAGACGACATGATCGCCGCTGTCGAGCAGTTCCAGCACGGTCGCCGTCGCCGCCATGCCGGAAGCGAAGGCAAAGCCGTGGGCGCCGCCCTCCAGGTCCGCGACGCAGCGTTCGTAGGCCATGCGCGTCGGGTTCTGCGTGCGCGAATACTCGTAACCCTGGTGGACGCCGGGGCTCGACTGGACATAGGTCGAGGTTGCGTAGATCGGCATCATGATTGCGCCGGTCGACGGGTCCGGCGATTGCCCAGCATGGATGGCGCGGGTCGCGAGAGCGTGGTTGCGGCGCGTGGCGGACATGGGAAACTCCAGGTTGTCGGGGGCGGCGGGGCCGGTTGGACGGGCTTCAGGCGAGGCGCCGCCGCAGGTCGTTCAGAAGGTCGATACGCGTAATCAGCCCAAGAAAGGTGTCATTTTCCATGACGATGGCAACCCGCCCGCGGGCGAATATCGGGGGCAGCGCGTCGATCGGCGCGTCGGCGGGCAGGGTCTCGAGCTGCGACGACATGGCCGACGAGATCGGGTCGCCAAACCGATCGTCGTCATCCATGACGGCCAGCAGGATATCGGATTCGTCCACGATCCCGACGATCCGACCTTCGTCCAGCACCGGCAGCTGCGAAACGTCGTGGAGTTTCATCCGGTTGTAGGCGGTCAGAAGCTTCTCCGACGGCGCGCAGGTCACGGTCGCCCGTTCGCTGTGCTTGCGCGAGACGAGATCGGACAGGTCGCCCCGGGTCGGCCGGTCCAGGAATCCCTGATCGATCATCCAGTAGTCGTTGTACATCTTGGACAGGTACTTGTTGCCGCTGTCGCAGGCGAAGGTAACGACACGCTTCGCCCCGGTCTGCCCGCGGCAGTATCGAAGGGCCGCGGCGACCAGCGTGCCGGTCGACGAGCCGGCCAGCACGCCTTCTTCGCGCAGCAGGATCCGCGCTGTCTCGAACGCTTCCCTGTCGGAGATGGAGTAGGCGCGGGAGACGAGCGACAGGTCGCTCACATCCGGCAGGAAATCCTCGCCAATTCCCTCCACCAGCCAACTGCCGACGTCGCGACGAAGGACGCCTTCGTTGACATAGTCGGCCAGGATCGATCCCTCCGGGTCCGCCAGAACCATTTCCACGTCGGGCGCGACCTTCGCGAAATAGCGGCCGAGGCCTGTTATCGTGCCGCCCGACCCGACGCCCGCGACGACCGCGTCGAGGTTGCCTTCCATCTGGGTCCAGATTTCCGGACCGGTGCCGGCGACGTGGGCGGCCGGGTTCGCGGGATTGCCGAACTGGTTGATCCAGACCGCACCGGGTGTCTCTCGGACGAGACGTTCCGCGACATCCTGGTAATAGTCAGGGTGTCCCTTGCCGACATCGGAGCGGGTCCAGTGGACCTCCGCCCCCAGCGCACGCAGGTGAAAGACCTTCTCCTGGCTCATCTTGTCGGGGATCACCAGGATCAGCCGGTAGCCCTTCTGGGAGGCCGCGAGCGCAAGTCCGAGGCCGGTGTTCCCGGCGGTCGCCTCGACGATTGTCCCCCCGGGCTGGAGACGTCCGTCACGCTCTGCCGCCTCGATCATCGACAGTCCGATCCGGTCCTTGATCGAGCCGGCCGGGTTCTGGTTCTCGAGCTTGATGAAGAGGCGGCAGGGGCCCGTGTCGAAGCGGGTCAGCTCGATCATCGGCGTATTGCCGATGAGCTCCAGGACGTTGCCGGCCGGCGGGCCGAGCGGATGTCTCACGGGGCCGCTGCTCATAACTTTCATCATAGGCGGGGCGGAGGGCCAAAAAAAGAGCGCCCGGTACGGCGACCGGGCGCGCTACGTTCGGGCAGTGTCCAGGAGCTCAGCAGGGAGCGATCTTCTGGGCCTTGCAGGTCTGGCGGGCTTCCTGAAGGACGCTTCGGAATTGGTCCGGCTGCATGAAATGCGCGACCCGGTTTCCGATGACGAACGCGGGTGTGCCTTCGACGCCGATCTTGCGGGCCAACTGGTAGGTGGCGCGCAGCGACTTCGTGATCGCCGGGTCCTTCATGTCCTTCTGCAGCTTGTCGACGTCCAGACCGACTTCGCCCGCGAGCCGCAGGACGACCGGCGGCGAGATTCTGCCCTTGTGCGCCATCATCTTCTTGTGGAAAGCGACATATTTGCCCTGTTTGTGGGCCGCCAGCGCGGCCTGCGCGGCGTAGACGGATCCGGGGCCGAGGATCGGGAATTCCTTGTAGATCACCCGGATGTTGCCGTCCTCCTTGATGAGGCTGTCGAGGATCGGTTTGGCCCGCTTGCACCAGCCGCAGTTGTAGTCGAAGAACTCGACCACCGTGATGGTGCCCTTGGGGTTGCCGCCGACCGGGGTCAGGGGCGAGCTGTAGATTTCCTTGCGGTGGGCGGAGACGGAGGCCTGCTGCTCCTTCGCCTTCGCGTCCTCCTGCCGCTTCCTCAGAATCGCGATGGCCTCGGCGATGATCTCCGGGTTCTTGATGATGTAGTCCCGTACGATCTTGCGGATCGCTTCTTCCTGCTGGGCCGAAAAGGCCGTCGATTTGCCCTGTGCGATGGACGTCGTGGGGGCGACGGCCAGGGAGGACGCCGCGAGAAGCACGGCGCCGGCCGCGAGGAGGCGGGGGAATTTCAGGAAATTCATATCGCTCTTTCCGAGTGTTCGATCCGTGCCGTCGCCGACAGCCGATTTCGTCGTTGGTGGTTTTCTGGGCCGGGTGGGCCCCGTGCGTCAATTCACGATACGGTGCGCCGTCCGTCAGCGTCTACGGGGCGCCTGGCCGAGCAGCGACTTGATGTCCTGCAGGCGCTGCCAGCCCGGCGAGCCGCGCTTCAGGTATCTTTCGCCCCGGGCGATGGCCAGTTGAAGGTCGGCGCGGTTGCCGGTCAGAACGTAATATTCCGCCAGCGCCAGGGAGGACGCCCCGAAATTTCCGACCCGTCCATAGGCGACACCCAGGAGCCGCCAGGCTAGGGCGTTCGTCTTGTCCCGGCGCAGGGAACGTCGCAGGTTCCGGATGGCGGAGGGCAGTTCGCGCTTGTCGTTGCTTTCGATCTGGGCATGGGCAAGGCCACTGAGGATGAGCGGCTCGTTCGGCGCGTATCTTGCGGCCAGCTTGTAGGACTGCACCGCTTCGGGCACCCGGCTGCTCTCAAGAAGGATCTGCCCGCGCAGTTCGTGGAAGTAGGGGTCCTTGGGATATTCCTTGATGAGCGAATCGATGTAGCCCAGCGCTTTGTCGACCCGGGCATCCCGATGGTAGGCGACAGCCAGGGCATAGCGCGCCTCGAGAGACTTATCGTTGCCTTCATACTTGGCATAAACATGCGACGGCGGGTCGAGAAAGCCGATCAGCTTGGCTCTCAGGCGCGTCTGCATCGCCTGGTACCGCGCGGGCAGGGGGCGGTTCGTATAGGGGCTGCGCTTCATATGCTGTTCGACAAAGGCAATCCGCTCCTGCGTCAGGGGAGGGGTACGCAGGTACGGGTCTTGGTTCGTCGTCTGGAGCACTTCCTGGCCTGCCAGCATGCGAAACATCTCGAGCATGCCCTTCGAGGATATCTGGAGCCGGTCGAGCACTTCGACCGCGAACTGGTCGGCGGCCCGTTCCATCGTACGCGTATACTGGAAGAAGGTGCCCTCGGTGATGCGCGCCCCCAGGGTCGAGCCCGCGGCGGCGATCCGTCCGTCTCGGGCGGCGGCGGCGGCCGCGGCACTCAGCAGGAACGAAATGATCTGCCGGATCTGCGCCTCTCTCACCGCCTGGCGCAGGCTAACCAGATGGGCACCCGCGATATGGCCGGTCTCGTGGGCGATCACGCCAATGATCTGCCCGGCATCCGTCGCGCGTTTCAGAAGCCCTGTATTGATGAACATGTGCCGCCCGCCGGCGACGAAAGCGTTCAGGCGTTCGTCGTTGACGATATGGACGTTGATGAAGCCGCCGCCATAACCGGCCATGGCGAAGATCGGCTGCGCATAGGCCCGAAGGATGGCCTCGATCTCGGCGTCGCGGACAAGGCTCAGCCGGGCTTGTTGCGCGGCGGCGGGGGCCGGTGCGACGAGGGTCATCGCGGCCATCGCGGCGGCCGTCGCGATGGCGATGCAAGCGGTGAACAGTCTCGGCATCTTCATCTCTCGCAATGCGCGGCCTATTGTCGGGCCGCGGCGGCGGCACGTCCCCATCCAAGGGTCCGTCGGCGCCACACGACTCATTAGCGTCAGGAGTTTGGCAGGATCATGACCGAGACGATAGCGCATTTCCCGAACCGTGACACCGGCCGTTCCACGGCGGGAGGCCTGTGATGACCTTGAAGGTCGCCACCCGCGGACAGATCCCGCCTTTCATCGTGATGGACGTCATGCGCGCCGCGAACGAGCGCGACCGGGCGCAGGGCGATGTCGTTCATCTGGAGGTCGGACAACCCGGCACCGGGGCGCCCCGGGGCGTGATCGAGGCGGCGCAGCGCGCCCTGGTGAGCGACCGGCTGGGCTATACCGACGCCTTCGGTATTCCCGAACTGCGCGATCGCATCGCCGCCCATTATCGCGACTGGTATGGCGTGGAGGTCCCCGTCGACCGGATCGTGGTGACGACCGGTTCATCCGGCGGTTTCCTGCTCTCCTTCCTCGCAGCGTTCGACCCCGGCGACAGGGTCGGCCTCGTGGAGCCGGGATACGCCTGCTACAAGAATATCCTGAGTGCCCTGGGCATCGAGCCTGTGCGGATCGAGAGTGGCGCGGACACCCGATTCCAGCCGACGCCGGAGCTGGTCGAGGCGGCGGGGCCGCTCGACGGCCTGATTGTGGCAAGTCCGTCGAACCCGACCGGTACGATGCTGGACGGCCCGGCGATCGCGGCGCTCGCGGACCATTGCCGGAAGGCGGGCATCCGCCTCGTCTCCGACGAGATCTATCACGGCATCGTCTACGGATCGTCGGCGGTGACGGCGGCATCGATCGATCCGGCCGCGGTCGTCATCAACAGCTTCTCGAAATACTTCTCGATGACCGGCTGGCGGCTTGGCTGGATGATCGTGCCGCCGGATCTGTTACGCGCGGTGGAGTGTCTGGCGCAAAATTTCTTTATCTCGCCGCCGACCCTGTCCCAGCACGCCGCAATCGCCGCCTTCGATTGCGAGGCGGAGCTGGAGGCCAACGTCGCGCGTTACGCGCGAAATCGCGACATTCTGCTGAAGGCACTGCCGGGGCTCGGTTTCGACCGGCTCGCGCCTTCGGACGGGGCTTTCTATCTCTATGCGGATATCGGTCATCTGACCAACGACAGCGAGCAATTCTGCCGCCGTCTGCTGGACGAGGCGGGCGTCGCCTGCACCCCGGGCGTCGATTTCGATCCGGTCGACGGAGCGACCCAGATACGTTTTTCCTTCTCCGGAACGACGGAGGATATGGAGGAAGCCGTGCGGCGGCTTGCGGCCTGGCGGCGCTAGAGCGGTCTGCTCTCGCGCCGCCAGGCGCAATATCCTAGGGGCGCGGTATCAGCCGCCCAGACTCCACCAGCCGCGGCGACGCTTCTTCGGCTTCTCCTCATTGTCGGAAGGGAGGGCCGTTTCCGGCGCGTCTTCCGACGTGTCGTTCGCAGCCGTGTCGCTGGCGGCCGCGGCCTTGCCGGTCGGGGCCTTGCCAGTCGGGGCCTCACCGGTCTGGGCGGCGGGGGCTTCCGCCGGCACTTCGCGTGTCTCCGCGACCGATGCGCCCGCCGTCTTGTCGGTGCCGTTGCTGTCCGACTTCGCCGGAGCGTTGTCGCCGTCCGCTGCCGCTGCCGCGGGTGCCTCGGCTTCGTCGGCCTTGTCCTTGGCCGCGGCCGCCTTCCGGCGACGCGGGGCCCGCTTCGGCTTCTCCGGCGCTTCGGTCTTTTCCCCGGTCTCGCCGGTCTCCGCCTTTGCCTTGTCGGACGCTTCGGCCTCCGCTGATGTCTTGGCCTTGGTGGTACGGCGCCGGCGGGGCTTCTTCGCCGGAGCCTCCTCTTCGCTCACGGCCTCGACGGGGGCAGCCTTCTCAGCGGCGGCTGAAGGCGCGGCATCTGCCGCTCCGTCGTCACCGGTCTGCTTCTCCTCCGTCTCGGCATCGGCAGCCTTGGCGCGCCGCCGGCTGCGGCGACGAGGTTTCTCCTCTGCTTTTTCGACAGTCTCGAGGTCCTCGGCGGCAGCTTCGGCCGGCTCCGCCGCAGGGGCGGCATCGACTGGCGCGTCCGGGGTTCCGGACACGTCGCCGGGAATGTCGTCTTCCAAGGTGTCCCCGGTGTCCCCGGCGTCTGCAGTCTGCTGGGTCTCGTCCGACCCCGACGTGGTTTCGGAGGCCTCGGCATCCCGGTCGCGTCCGCGGCGACGCCGGCGACCGCCGCGACGGCCCCGCCGGCGGCTGCGCGTCTCGCCGCCTTCCTGCTCGCCATCGCCGCGCCGTGCAGCCTGACGCTCCTCGCTCGGCCCGTCTTGCGCCTCGTCGTCGTCCTGTCCGTTCGCACGGCTTTCCGTGTCCTGGCGATCCTCGTCGCCGTCCTGGTCGGCGTCGCGCCGACGTCGTCCGCGGCGGCGACCGCGCTCGCTACGCTCGCCGCTCTCGCGCCGTCCTTCGGCGCGCGGCTTGTCGCGAGCAGCGTCCTCGTCGTCTTCGTCCCGGTCAGCTTCGCGCTCCAGCCGATAATCCGGCGGCACCAGGCTGTCGTCATGCTCGACGAAGACTTCGAAGCCGTAGCGCTCTTCGATCGCGGTGAGGCCGGCCCGCTTCTGGTTGAGGATGTAGAAGGCAACCGCCGTCGGCACATTGATGGTCAGCCGCGAGGCGCGCTGACGCATCCCTTCTTCCTCGATCGCGCGGAGGACATGGAGGGCCGTGGATTCGACAGACCGAACGACACCGGTACCGGCGCAGGTCGGGCAGGCCTGGGCGCTCGCTTCGAGGATGCTGGGGCGCAGCCGCTGACGCGACAGCTCCAGCAGGCCGAAGGGGCTGATTCGGCCCAATTGTATGCGCGCTCGGTCGTTGCGCATCGCCTCCTTCAGGCGACGCTCGACATTGTGCCGGTTGCGCGACTCCTCCATGTCGATGAAGTCGATGACGATCAGGCCGGCCAGATCGCGCAGGCGCAGCTGCCGGGCGATTTCCTCGGCGGCTTCGAGATTCGTCCGGTAGGCCGTCGCCTCGATGTTCCTTTCGCGCGTCGACTTGCCGGAGTTGACGTCGATCGCGACCAGCGCCTCGGTCGAGTTCATGACGATATAGCCACCGGATTTCAGCTGCACCGTCGGGCTGTGGATGTTGTCGAGCTGGCTTTCCACCTGGTAGCGGTGGAAGAGAGGGATCGAGCCGTCGGTATAGGCCTGGACCCGCTTCGCATGGCTCGGGATGAGCTGTTTCATGAAGCCCTTGGCGGCCTTGTAGCCTTCGTCGCCCTCGACGAAGATCTCGTCGATGTCCTTGGAGTAGAGGTCGCGCAGCGAACGCTTGATCAGGTTCGCTTCCTCGTAGACGAGGGCAGGGGCGGTCGAGTTGAGCGTGGTCTCGCGGATTTCGTCCCACAGCCGGATCAGGAAATCGTAGTCGCGCCGGATTTCCGCCTTGGTCCGTTTCGACCCGGCGGTCCGCACGATGACCGCCATGCCCTGCGGGATGTCGAGATCCTCGACGATCGTCTTGAGTTTCTTGCGGTCGGCGGGGTTGCTGATCTTGCGCGAAATGCCGCCGCCGCGCGGCGTATTGGGCATCAGCACGCAATAGCGGCCGGCGAGAGAGATGTAGGTGGTGAGCGCCGCGCCCTTGTTGCCGCGTTCCTCCTTCGTCACCTGGACGAGCAGGATCTGGCGGCGGGAGATCACTTCCTGGATGCGATAACGCCTCTGGAAGCGGCGGTTGCGGGACTGGATGTCTTCCTCGTCGTCGCCGCCGACGGTCTCGACGGGCTTCGACCCGTTGGCCGCTGCACGTCGATTGACGCGGCCCTTACCCCGGCGTCTTCCGCCATCGGCCTCCGTGTCAGCGCCGTCGGCCTCATCGGCCTTGGCGTCGGCCGTGTCTCCGTCATCCGCGTCGTCGTCCGAGTCACCTTCGTCGGCGTCGCCCTCGTCGGGGTCGCTCCCTTCCGGCGTTTCGTCGTCGTCCGCACTGGCTGCAGCCACGTCGGCGTCTGTTTCGTCCTCGTCGTCGTCGCCCTCATCTGCCTGGGTCTCGGCGATCAGCGCCTCCCGGTCCTCGACCGGAATGCGGTAGTAGTCCGGGTGGATTTCGCTGAAGGCGAGGAAACCGTGGCGGTTGCCGCCATAGTCGACGAAGGCGGCCTGCAGGGACGGTTCGACCCTGGTGACCTTGGCGAGATAGATATTTCCCTTGAGCTGTTTCTTCGTGGACGTCTCGAAATCGAATTCCTCGAGACGGTTGCCACTGACCACGACCACCCGGGTCTCTTCCGAGTGCGTGGCGTCGATAAGCATACGTTTAACCATTTTGGCTCCAGCGGCGGCCGGCCCGAAAACTGGGCCGGCGTGCCTATTGCGGCGAAACCGCTGGACAGACGGCGCCCGGCAGAATGCCGATGCGCCGAAACCGATTAAGCCGATCCCAGGGCGGGACCGTATGGCTGGGTGCGCGAAACAGGCTGAAAGGGGTCGATAACGTACTGACGACCGTACTTGGCCTGGCGCGCTTCCCCGGAATTCCGTCTATCGCCCGGACCCGCAGAAGCGGTCGTGTCCGGCGGTTTCAATCTCATTCTCTGTCGCATTCGGCTTCACGCCCATGAGCGGACAAGCGGCGGATTTCGCGACACCGCGATTTACCTTCGCTTCGCTGCAGGAGCGCCGCCCCCGCATCCAACCCCAGCCATCATCGACCGTAGGGGATGCGTGTATCAGGGCGCACCGCGACGGAGGCACATTACTGGGTCGTTCGTCGACAAACAATGCAAAATTCGGGCGGGCGACTTCCGACGAATCGCCCGGCCGTTCCCCTTTTACTATTAACGTCTAGTCTGGGAACGGATTGAGGATTGAACGCGGTAAAAGTATAAGATCGCTTTAAGGCCAAAGTTTTCCGCAAGTCTTCCGCGCGGGAGTGATGTCGTGCGCAGCGTTGCGTTCTTGTTGTTCCGCCTGGGCCGCCTCGCCGCGATTGTCGCCTTGGTGGCCGCCGTCGTCGCCCTGATCCCGCGGGACGGGCGCGGCGAGGAGGGCGACCGCGCGCAGGTCACCGCCGTCAGGGTCGGCCTGCATCAGAACATGACGCGGCTCGTCTTCGACCTGACCGCTCCGGTCCGATATCGCGTCTTCACTCTGGGCAAGCCCTACAGACTGGTTCTCGACCTGCCGCCCGTCGACTGGCGCCTCGCCGGCGAGATGACGATGGGGCAGGACGGGCCCGTCTCCGCCTTCCGATATGGCAGCTTCGCCGCCGACACCAACCGCGTCGTGATCGATCTCAGGCAGCCGGTGAAGGTGCACAAGGCGTTTGGGCTTGCCCCCAAGGGCAAGACGAAAAGCTGGCGCCTGGTCATCGACCTGGAGCCCATCACCCGCGACGAGTTCGAACGGCTGCAGGCCCGGCAGCGCGCGCGTTCGGTCGCTCCGGCCGCGGGCGGCAGCGGCAGAACCAAGGCGGTACGGCGGCCTGCTGGGCACAAGCGCGGCCCGCCGGTGGTTGTCCTCGACCCCGGGCATGGCGGTGTCGACCGGGGGGCGACCAGTTCCAGGGGCGTACATGAAAAGACCATTGTGCTCGCGTTCGCCCGTGCGTTGGAAAAGGAGCTGCTCGCCCTCAAGAGGTACAAGGTCCTGCTGACCCGGACGGGCGACTATTATGTGCCGCTGCGCCGCCGCTACGAGACCGCCCGCCGGGCCGGTGCCGACCTCTTCCTGTCGTTGCACGCGGATTCCAATCCGTTCCGGTCGACCCGCGGACTGTCCGTCTACACCCTGTCGGAAAAGGCGTCGGACAAGGCTGCGGCGGCGCTCGCCCGGCGCGAGAACCGCGCGGACATCATCGCCGGGGTCAGTCTCAAGGGCGAAAGCAACCAGGTCGCGAATATCCTGATCGATCTCGCACAGCGGGAGACGATGGTACGCTCGGGGCGGTTCGCGGACCTGCTGGTGACCTCGCTCCGGACGGACTTCGTTTTGCTCGACCGGGCCCACCGCTATGCGGGCTTCGCCGTTCTCAAGGCGCCGGACGTACCGTCTGTTCTGGTCGAGATCGGGTATCTGACGAACCGCGTCGACGCGCGCCTGCTGGCCTCCCGGTCCTATCATGCGAAACTCTCAAAGGGCATCGCCCGGGCAATTGCGGTGTATTTCGACAGCCTCGGCCGGAGCGGGCGCAAGACCAGATAGGCCGTCCGGTTTGGGGATGGCGACCATATTTGGGCCATATAGCTGAGGAAGAGTGACGGTCGCGAAGGCCCCTACCGGCGGCATGGCGGGTCGGGCTGGTGCGGTTGAGCCGGATACCCGCCGCGCCTATAGTGCGGCCGCGCCGCCAAGGCGGGTAATGGCCAGGGCGGATATCGGCCAGGGCGGGTAGTCGCCGGGGCGGAGTATCGAAAGTACGGGTGGATCTGGAATGTCGGATACAAAGACGGACGCAGCCAAGGGAAGCGACGGTTCGGGCGCAGAGGCGAAGCCGCGGACCAGGCGCAGTTTTGGCCGGCGGCTCGCGCGGGTCTTTGTGGGGATCCTCAGCGGCTTCCTCATACTCGCGATCATCGGCGCCGGGGTCGCGTTCTATGCCTTCTGGTACTACGGCAAGGACCTTCCCAACTACGAGAAGCTTGCGAACTACGAGCCGCCGATCGTCAGCCGGGTCTATGCCGGCGACGGCCGGCTGATCGGTGAGTTTGCATCGGAAAAGCGTATCTTCGTGCCGTTCGAGCGGATGCCGAAGATGGTCATCAACGCCTTCGTGGCCGCGGAGGACCAGCGCTTCTTCAGCCATGGCGGCGTCGACTTCATGGGCCTGGCGCGCGCGGCGATGACCAATGCGCGGGCCTATGTCTCGGGCACGAACCGCCGGCTCGTTGGTGGCTCGACGATTACCCAGCAGGTGGCGAAGAACTTCCTCCTGTCCTCGGAGAAGACCTTCGAGCGCAAGATCAAGGAAATGATCCTCGCCTTCCGGATCGAGCGCGCCTTCACCAAAGAGCAGATCCTCGAGCTGTATCTCAACGAGATCAATCTCGGCGGCACCGCCTACGGCGTGGCAGCCGCGTCCCAGGTCTATTTCCGGAAGTCGCTGAGCGAGCTGACGGTCGCCGAGGCGGCCCTGCTCGCCGGCATGCCGCAGGCGCCGACGCGCTATAACCCGCTGATCAACCCGGACCTCGCGCTTCGCCGGCGGAATTACGTGATCCGCCGGATGCTCGACGAGAAGTATATCACCCAGGAGCAGGCGGACGCGGCGCTCAAGACCAAGATCGAGGTCTTCAAGCGCCAGCCTTCGACCCTCGTCGGCAACTATTTCGTCGAGGAAGTCCGCCGCGAGATGCTCGAAAAATACGGCGACAAGAAGATGGCGCGCGGCGGCTATGTCGTGCGCTCCACCCTCGATCCCCGGCTGCAGGCCGCCGCCGACAAGGCGCTTCAGGGCGGCCTTCTGGCCTTCGACCGGCGCCATGGCTGGCGCGGGCCGGTCAAGAATATCAACGACGGGACAAAGGCCTGGGCCAACGACTGGAAGAAGAAGCTCGCCAAGGTCGAGCCGCCGGCGGGGCACGGCGACTGGCCGCTGGCCCTCGTGCTCGAGGTGACTCCCAAGGAAGCGAAACTGGGCTTCGCCGACGGGAAACGCGGCACGATCCCGCTGTCCGAACTGGGCTGGGCACGCCAGCAGAAGGAATTCAAGCGGCCCGGGCGGCCGGACATGCGGACCGCGGTCGGCCCGCGCCCCCGTAAGGTCGAAGACGTGCTCAAGCAGGGCGACATCGTCCTGGTCGAGAAGGTCGAGAAGGACGCCAAGGGCAAGGCCTATCCCAACGATACCTATACGCTTCGCCAGGTACCCGATGTGACGGGCGCGCTCGTCGCCATGGATCCCCATACGGGCCGTGTTCTGGCGATGTCCGGCGGCTACAGCTTCTGGGTCAGCCAGTTCAACAACGTGACCCAGGCCAAGCGGCAGCCCGGTTCCTCCTTTAAGCCCATCGTCTATCTGGCCGGTCTCGACAGCGGCTACACGCCATCGACGATCATTCTCGACGCGCCTGTGGTGCTGAAGATCGAGGGGTGGGGCAAGTACAAGCCGCGCAATTATTCCGGAAAGTTCTATGGCCCGACGACGATGCGCCGGGGGCTGGAGCTTTCGCGGAACCTGATGACGGTACGTCTCGCCCAGCGGACCGGGCTGGACAAGGTGTCGGAATATGGCGTCAAGCTCGGGATCGCCGACAAGCTGCCGCCGGAACTCGCCATGGCGCTCGGTGCGTACGAGACGACACCCTTCAAGATGGCGGCGGCCTATTCGATGATCGTCAATGGCGGCAAGAAGGTCGTGCCGACCCTGGTCGACCGTATTCAGGACCGCCGCGGCAAGACGATATTCCGGCACGATCCGCGCAATTGCCGGAAATGCACCGGCGTCGAGTGGAAACAGCAGGACATGCCCAAGCTGCCCGACGAGCGCGAACAGATCGCGGATGCGCGGAGCGCCTTCCAGATCGTCTCCATGCTCCAGGGCGTCGTCCAGCGTGGCACAGGTACGGCCGTTGCCAAGGTCGGCAAGCCGCTTGCGGGCAAGACCGGCACGACGAACGACACGCTCGACGCCTGGTTCGTCGGCTTCGCGCCGGGCGTCGTCGTCGCCGTCTGGGTCGGCTTCGACAAGCCGCGCTCGCTCGGCCCGCGGGAACAGGGCGGCTTTACCTCCGCGCCGATCTTCCGCGACTTCATGATGGAAGCGCTAAAGGACAAGCCGGCGACGCCGTTCCGGGTGCCCAAAGGTCTCGTCACCGTGCCGGTGAACCTGAATACCGGTCTGCCGGCCCGGGGCGGCGACAAGCGCGTCATCTACGAATATTTCAAGGCGGGCAAGGAGCCGACGGCGCGGGGGGCCCAGGGGCCCGATGGCGTCCAGAACTACACGGGTTTCCGGCGTAACCCCCTCGCGGGGACCGGCGAGACCTACTGATCCCGGCCAGCCGGTAGGCCCCACCCGGCATGGGGCCGGGCGCCTTTTCGCGCCCCGCCGGTGCAACCAATCGGCCAAATCGCTGTTGTTCGACCCAAGGACGCGACCGTCCCGGGCTACCACACAGCGAGAGAACCGATGCCAGCCGACCCGACACCGAAGCCGACGCCCGTCGCAGGGGACCGTCTTACGGCGCTCGACACTGTCCACACGGATGATGTGCCGGAAAACGGGGTGGCGCCCACCTTGCGCCGGAAACTGCTCGTCCGGTCCGGCATCGGTTTCGCCGGCGTCACAGCGCTCGGCGCGGCCGGTCTTGCAGGCCTTTTCGTCTATCATGGCAGCGACCTGCCGGACGTCTCCTCCCTCAAGGATTATCGCCCCAACCTCGTCTCGCGGGTCGTGGACAGCCACGGGCGCCGGGTCGAGGACTTCTGGGAGACCGATCGCGACTATGTCGCCTATGCCGACCTGCCCAAACGGCTGATCCAGGCCGTCGTGGCGGCGGAGGATGCCCGTTTCTTCGACCATGGCGGAGTCGATTTCGTCGCCACGGCACGGGCGGCCGCGACCAGCGCGCTGTCACTTGTCACCGGGGAGCGGCTTGTCGGCGGGTCGACCATCACCCAGCAGCTGGCCAAGAACATCTATCTCTCGCGCGACCGGCGGCTCCGCCGGAAGATCCGCGAGATCATCCTCGCCCGTCGCATCGACGGTTTGCTGTCCAAGGAACGCATTCTCGAAATCTATCTGAACGAGATTTACCTCGGCCGTCAGGCTTATGGCGTCGCCGCGGCGGCGCGTGCCTATTTCGACAAGCCGCTCGATGCGCTCAGCCTCGGACAGATTGCCTTTCTCGCCGGTCTGCCGAAGGCCCCGTCGCGCTACGACCCGGCGTTTCATCGTCGGGCCTCGGAGGTCCGCCGGAACTACGTCATCGGGCGCATGCTCGAAGAGGGTTTCATCACGCCCGCCGAGGCGAAACAGGCGCGGGCCGAGCGCATCGTGACCGCCGACCCGGCACCGCGACGGCGTGCCGACTCCCGCTATTTCGCCGACGCGGTCAAGCGGGACCTCCTGCGCCGGCTCGGACCGGACGAATTCGCCCGCGGCGGGTACCGCGTCGTCAGTACTGTCGACCTGAAGCTGCAGAAACGGGCCCGTGCGGCGCTGCGCGACGGGCTCGTCGCCTACGATCGGCGACACGGCTGGCGGGGTCCCCTGTCGACCGTGCCGAAAGCGCGCCTGTCCGAATGGAGGGCGCTCCTGCGCGCGATGTCGCCGCCGCCCGGGCGTGGCAACTGGCGCCTCGCTGTCGTGCTCAAGATCGAGAGGTCCTTCGCGACGGTCGGGGTCGAGGGCGGCGCGACCGGACAAATCCCGCTGTCCGAATTGCGCTGGGCCCGGAGCCAGAAAAAGATCGAACGGCCGGGCAAGCCAACCTATCGGACGGCGGCGGGGCCATACATCCGGCAGGCCGGCGATGTGCTCAAGATCGGCGACGTCGTTCTCGTCGAGCGGCTCGTCCGGAAGAAAGGTGTCGCGTCGAAACCGCCGCAGTTCGCCCTGCGGCAGATCCCGGAGGTGACCGGCGCGCTGGTCGCCATGGATCCTCATACGGGCCGGGTGCTGGCCATGACCGGCGGTTTCAGCTTCGAACTCCAGCAGTATGGTGCCGCGAGCCGAGCCCGGCGCCAGCCCGGATCCGCCTTCAAACCTTTCGTCTATCTCGCCGCCCTCGAAGCGAATCTGTCGCCGGCGACGATCGTGCATGACGAGCCGTTCCAGGTCACCCTCGCCGACGGCACCGTCTACAAACCCCGCAACTACGCCGGGAAGCATCTGGGGGCGCTGACCCTGCGCCGCGCACTGGAACTTTCGCGAAATACGGTGGCCGTGCGCATCGCCAGCCATGTCGGCTTGCCGAAGGTCGCGGAACTGGGCAAGCGATTCCACGTCGCGGACGACCTGCCTGCCTACTATTCGATGGCGCTCGGGTCCCTCGAAACCACACCGCTGCGTCTCGCCACCGCCTACGCCATGCTCGCGAACGGCGGAAAACCGATCAGGGCGACCTTCGCGGACAGGATCGTCGATCGAGATGGCAAGCTGGTCTACCGCCACACCGTGCCGGCCTGTCCCGACTGCGGGCGGTTTGGCGGGGAGACGAAGATCGCGAGCCCGACCGAGGGAACCGTCTCGCCGGTCGCCGACCCGCGCAGCATCTATCAGCTGATCACCCTCATGCGCGGCGTCGTTCAGCGCGGTACGGGGGCGACCGTGGGGCGGCTCGGCTTGCCCATCGCGGGCAAGACGGGGACGACGAACGACCACCGCGACGCGTGGTTCGTCGGCTTCACGACCGATCTCGTCGTCGCCGTCTGGGTCGGCTTCGAGGACAATCGCTCGCTGGGCCTGCAGGAGCAGGGCGGTGCCACGGCGGCACCCATCTTCCGAGACTTCATGGCCGCCGCTCTCAAGGGACGCAAGGTTGCCGATTTCCGGCCCCCGAAGGGCGTTGTCCGTGCGCCGGTCGTCGTGGTGCGGACCGACGAACAGGGCGAGGAGGTAGAGAAGACCGTCTACGAGGTCCTGAAGCGTGGTAATTCCAAGCGGCTCTTCGCC
>CAYGKX010000029.1:0-742 GCA_964350225.1 uncultured Rhodospirillaceae bacterium
TCGGGTTGAGCGGCATGTCGTCGAGGAAGACGATCTCCTCCGGCGCCTTGTAGCCAACGCGCTCACGGGCAAAGGCGATCAGTCCACTCGCCGAGGGACTGGCGCCGTCCCGGGGCACGACATAGGCGCGGACATTCTCGCCATGGACCAGGTCGTGTACGCCGATGACCCCGGCGCTCTCGTCCTCCGGGTGACCCAGTAGCGCGTCCTCGACCTCCTGGGGGAAGATGTTGGAGCCGTCATGGACGATGATCTGTTTCTTGCGGCCGCGGAACCAGAGGTATCCGTCCTCGTCGAGCCGGACGAGGTCGCCGGAATCCAGCCAGTTGCCCTGGATCACCCTGGCCGTCGCCGCGTCGTCCCGCCAATAGCCGCGCATCAGGCTCGGCGACCGTATCCACAGATTGCCGTCGACCCCGACCGGTACGTCGAAACCCGCATCGTCGCGCACGCACAACTCGAAACCGGGAAGCGGCTTGCCGATCGATCCCGGCACGATGCGGCCGGAGGGTGGGTTGAGGGTGGCGAGCCCGATTTCGGTGCAGCCATATCCCTCGTCGATCTCGAGCCCGGTCAACGCCCTGAATTCGGCGGCGAGTTCCTCGGGAACCTTGTCGCTGCCCGACCGCATGAGGCGGAGGGAGGCGAAGTCCTCTCGCCGGGCATCGGCGTGGCGGATCACGCCGAAGAGGGGCGCGGGCAACATGGCCATCACGGTCGGCCGCTCCCGCCGCAGCAGGGT
>CAYGKX010000029.1:752-8896 GCA_964350225.1 uncultured Rhodospirillaceae bacterium
GTCAGGACTTCTTTGGGGTCGAGACTGCGGGCGACAGCCACGCGGGCCCCGATCGACAGGGCGGCGAAGGGGAAATACAGCCCGCCCAGATGGGACATCGACGATGCCGGCATCAGGACGTCGCGCTCGGTCAGTTCGAAGGCGGCGGCGAAGCTTGCGCACATCGCCGCGAGCGAAGCGTGGCTGTGGGTTACGCCCTTGGCTGCCCCCGTGCTGCCGGAGGTGAACAGGATGAAGGCTGGCGCGTCCACGTCGACGGGGGGCGGCGACCAGTCGCTGTCCTCTTCGATCAGATCCTCGAACCGCAGCCCCGCCACGCCTTCCTCGTAGCCATAGAGGATATGGCCGAAGCGCAACCCCGGCGCGGCCCTGGACCGGCGCATGTCATCCTCGCGCTCGACATGATGGAAGATCGCGGCGGCGTCGCTTGTTTCGAGCGCGTGATCGATTTCCGGGGGTGTGTAGCGATAGTTCAGCGGAACGCCGACATAACCGCCCTTGATGCAGGCCAGGTAATGGACCAGAAGCGCCCCCCGGTTCGGCATGAGGGACGCGATCCGGTCGCCGGGTCGAAGGCCCTGGCGGGCATAGGCGGCGGCCAGGCGGTCGCTTGCCACGTCAAGGGCGCGATAGGTCCACCGGGCCTCAAGGGAGACAACGGCGTCAGCCTCCGGCATCCTCGCGAGCCCCGTGGCCAGGATCGCGGACAGCGGCGCGACGGACCCCAGCGGCCCGCCGACAAGTCCCAGGCGTTCATGATCGTGCATATGGCCCTCCCGACGGACGGTCTGTTCGTCTTCACTGGAGATACCCGCAGCGGGGACACCGCGGTTTCGTCGGCTTCCGGACGGACTTTCGACGCGCCGGGCGGCGGTCCGGTTTTGTGTCGATGGACCTGGCGCGGTGGCCGGGGGTTGAAACGAACCGGTGACTCCAGCAAGGATAGATCGACTGCAGCCGCATCTTAGTCTTTGGTTTTTCTTAATCATGCTGGAATCCGCCATGCGATGCATTGCGGCTTTTCTTGTCTTGTCGCTGGGGGTGTTCCCGTTGGCTGGCGCCGCGGGCAAGGCACCGAACCGGCTCGTCGTGGTCGTCATCGGAGACAGCCTGGCCGACGGCCTCTGGGCGTCACTCTACTGGTCGTTCATCCGGTTCCGTGACGTCAAGATCGTCCGAGAGACCCGCAACTCCAGCGGTTTCACCAATTACAACTGGCAGGCCCGCCTGCGGGGGATCCTGCGCAGGCACCCGAACATGGACGCGGCGGTCATCCAGCTGGGCGCCAACGATCGCCAGTGGATCCGGGCCGGCCGCGGCGACCGGCCGCTTTTCGGCACGGAACGGTGGCAAGAGGTCTACCGCGCGAAGGTCGAACGCTTTATCCGGACCCTGACCGACCGGCGCATCGCGGTTTTCTGGGTCGGCCTGCCGATCATGCGCCGGAAGAAGGTTCGGGCCGATACGGTCCTGATCAACCGCATTTTCCGCGACGCCGCGGTCCGCCAGCGCGCGACATTCGTGCCCACCTGGTCCGTTCTGGCGAACGCCAAGGGCGATTATGTCACCTTCATCCGGGACAGGCGGGGCCGCTGGCGTCGCCTGCGTCACAGGGACGGTATCCACTCGTCGCCGATCGGATATGGGCGGGTCGGACGGGAGGTGATCAAGGCGCTCCGCCGCGAACTGCCGGAGATGCCGCCGGCCCGGCGCTGAGGACCGCCCGATACCGGTGAACCGTTCCAGCGCGGAGCCCAGGATGTCGGAGGGGACGGCTGCCGGCCGCACCCCTGCCAATACGCAACGGTGGTGACGGGCATATGTGGCGACGGGCATATTGCAGGGCGCCCGGCCCGACCCGTCCGAGGAACCGACATGAAAGCCATCTATTCCGACAGGCACCTCCGGCACGCTCCGCAATTCTACTTCAAGGCGGGCGGTCTTCATCCGCATCCGGAGAAGCCGGAGCGCGCGGAGGCCATTGTCTCCGTCCTGCGCGATCAGGGATATGCGGTCGAGGACCCGAGGGACTTCGGCGCCGCGCCCCGGGCCGCGGTGCATACGCCCGAATATCTCGGCTTTTTGGAAACGGTGTATGGCCGATGGTCGGAGATCGACGCGGACAGTCCCGAGGTCGTCCCCAACATTCATCCGGGCCGGCACATGACGTCCCTTCCGACCGGACTGGTGGGCCAGGTCGGCTATTTCACCGCCGACCTTTCCAGCCCCATAGGGCCGGACACATGGGCCGCGGCGTGCGAAAGCGCCAATGTCGCGCTCACGGCGACGCGGGAGGTGCTGGACGGCGCCGACAGCGCCTATGCCCTGTGCCGGCCGCCGGGGCATCATGCCTTCGCGGACATGGCCGGCGGCTTCTGCTTCCTCAACAATATCGCCATCGCCGCCCAATATGCCGTCGACCGGGGGCGCCGCCCGGCAATCGTCGATGTCGATGTCCATGCCGGCAACGGGACCCAGGGCATCTTCTACGAACGTCCAGACGTCCTGACCGTCTCGCTTCACTGCGATCCCGCCGATTTCTATCCCTTCTTCGCCGGCCATCGGCATGAACGCGGCGCCGGGGCGGGTCTGGGCCGCCATTTGAACCTGCCGCTGCCGAAAGGCACCGGGGACAACGCCTATCTCGTCGCGCTCGATCAGGCGCTCGCCACGGTCAGAAGCTTCGGCGCCGACCTGCTCTTCGTCGCCCTTGGGCTCGACGGCTACGAGAAGGATCCCTTCGAGGGGTTCAAGATCACGACCCCCGGCTTCGGACGCATCGCCCGAGGCCTGGGCGAAATGGGTCTGCCGACCGTCATCGTTCAGGAGGGCGGCTACAATTGCGAGGATCTGGGCGCGAATGTCGCCAGCTTCCTCGCCGGTTTCTCGTCGGTGCGCGCCGGCTGACACCTGCAGCGTCGAATGAGAAGCGCCCGGTCGTCGAAACGACCGGGCGCTGTCAATCTGTCTCGGCTCGATGTTCGCTAGTGAACGAACTGGTGGGCAATCGCGGCAATGGCAGTCAAACCGAGGAAGGCAAGTGCGAGGTTCGTCAGCGTGCCGCGGCGGGCCGCTTGCGACCATCGGCTGACGAGACCATGTCGGTCCATGTACATCGCAGTCGCTCCGGCGGGCATCAGAGGCCTGGATCGTCTGCCCGCAGTTAGAGGCATTTCCTACAACCTAGACTTAGAGACCGGCGTTAACGCACCGGATTCGTTAAACGAAATTATATATTAGTCCACCGTTGATGGCAATATTGTGGCGTTTGCAGGGGGAAACGCGAATTTTCTGCAATGGCAGCCGGGCAGATAGTCGGCATCCAGGCCGCCGTCTGCATCCTGGTAAATACTTGATGAACGGACGTCGTGCGCGGCAGAATCGTGCTTCCATCGACCGATAAGGGACGGCGGACCGTGGCCGACCTGAATGCGCGTCCGAAAATCGGCATCAACTGGGAACTTCATGGCGAGACGGGCTGGGGCCTGATCGCCATACATCTTGCCGCGGAGTTCCTGCGCCAGGGCCTCGCCGCGCCCATCCCGGTGGCACGGCCACGTGCGCTCGACCTGAGCCCGCTCTTCCGTCGACTGCTCGCCCCCGCCCTGAAGGCGCAAGAGGCTTTCCGCCGCGCCATCGAAGGCCAGACCAAGGGCTCCGGCGAATGGCAATTGCCCTTTCCGCTGCTGTGCGCGCTCGGCGCCGACTTTCAGCACCTCACGGGGGTTGTCGGCAGCAAGAATATCGGGATCATCGTTCTGGAGGACGACGTCTTTAGCGAGGCCGGGCGTGGGCGGGCGGCGCGCCTCGACGGCTTCCTGGCCGGTTCCGAGTGGTGCGCCGGTCTCGTCCGCTCGGCGGGTGTTGGACGGGTCGGCGTCTGGCACCAGGGCATCGACCGGACAACCTTCTTTCCCGGACCGCGTGCCAACCTCTTTCCAGACCGGTTCGTTGTTTTTTCCGGCGGCAAGCTTGAGTATCGCAAGGCGCAGGATCTGGTCGTCGCCGCCTTTCGCCGTTTCCACGAACGGCATCCCGAAGCGCTACTGGTGTGCCAGTGGGCGACACATTTTCCCCAGCTCGCCGCGGGCCTCTCTCGTTCGACGGTCGTGTCCGGCCCGCCGCCGGTCGATCCGGCCGGAAGGCTGGACGTTGCCGGGTGGCTTCGGCGGGAGGGCCTGCCGGACAGCGCCTTCGCGGTGATCGACTTTGTGCCCAACGCGATGATGGGCGGGGTCATCCGCGACATGGATGTCGCCGTCTTTCCCAACCGGGCGGAAGGCGGCACGAACCTCGTCGCGATGGAGTGCCTCGCCTCCGGCGTCCCTTGCATCCTGGCGGACAATACCGGCCAGAGGGATCTCCTGACCTGGGTCGACGCCTACCCGCTGACCCGGCAGGACCCCGTCGCCCGGGACCCGTCGGAGGCCTGGTGCCGCGACTGGCGGGAGAGCGATGTCGACGAGATCGTCGAGACGCTGGAGACCGTCTACACGCATCGGGAGGAAGCGCGCGCCAAGGGTCTGCGCTCGGCCCGGGCGATGCAGGATTTCGGCTGGGACGTCCGGGCGCGGAAGCTCTTCGAGGCGATCGCCTGAGAGCGACGGGCGGGGTCGTCCGTCGAGCATGGCCGGGGCGGGAGGGCTGTGCTATCACCGCCGGACTTCGATCCCACCTGCGCGTGACCGCCATGACCTTCGAGACGATCCTTTACGAGACCCGCGACGACTATGCCGAGATCACCCTGAACCGGCCCGACCGGATGAATGCCTTCACGGCGCAGCTGCATGACGACATCAATGCGGGGTTCGACAGGGCCGAGGCCGAGGGCGCGCGGGCGATCCTCGTGACGGGCGCAGGCCGCGGCTTTTCCGCGGGCCAGGACCTGAGGGAACGGGAACGGCCGACGGCGGAACAGCGGCCGGACCTCACGGTCTTCCTCCGCGAACGCTACAACCCGCTCATCCTCCGCATGCGGGCGATGAGCCTGCCGATCGTCATGGCGATCAACGGAGTTGCGGCGGGCGCGGGCATGGGGTTCGCCCTCGCGGGCGACATCCTTATTGCCGGCCGCTCGGCGAGCTTTCTCCAGGCCTTCATCCGCCTCGGCCTGGTTCCGGATGCTGGCAACACCTACTTCCTGCCCCGCCTCGTCGGGATGGCGAAGGCCCGCGCGATGGCGATGCTGGGGGAGCCGATCCCGGCGGAGCAGGCGGAGGCCTGGGGTTTGATCTGGAAGGTGGTGGAAGACGATGCCCTGATGGACGAGGCGCGCGCTCTGGCGGCCCGCCTGGCGGCCGGTCCGACCCGGGGCTACGGCCTGACCAAGCAGGTCTTCGAGGCCTCGCTCGACAATTCCCTCTCCGCCCAGCTTGATCTGGAGCGGGACCTGCAATATCAGGCAGGCCACACCGAGGATTACCTCGAAGGCGTCACCGCCTTCCTCGAGAAGCGCAAGCCCGCCTATCGCGGCGAATAGCACCACGGCAAGACCCAGCAAGGAGTTCCCCGAATGACGGCCCTTCCCTCCACCGCGCCCGTCGCCGTTATCGGCGCCGGCACCATGGGCGCGGGTATCGCCCAGGTCGCTGCCACGGCCGGTCATCCCGTCCGTCTGTTCGATCTCGACCAGGAGGCGGTCAGGAAGGGGATTGCCGGGGTCGAGAAGATCCTCGCGCGCTCGGTCGAGCGGGGGCGCATCGACACGGCCGAGAAGGACGCGATCCTCGGCCGGATCGTGCCTGCCACCGCCCTGACGGAGTTGTCCGATGCCGCGATCGTGGTCGAGGCCATCGTCGAGCGGGTCGACGTCAAGCAGAAGCTCTTCACGGAGCTGGAGGGCATTGTCGCGGCCGACACGATCCTGGCGACCAATACCTCGTCTCTCTCGATCACCGAGATCGGTGCGGCGCTCGACAAGCCTGGGCGTCTGGTCGGCATGCATTTCTTCAATCCGGCGCCGCTGATGAAGCTGGTCGAGGTCGTCCTGGGTCTCGCGACGGACGATGCCTCGAAGACGACCGTCTTCGATACCGCCGCCGCCTGGGGCAAGAAGCCTGTCTATGCCAAGTCGACGCCGGGCTTCATCGCCAACCGGATCGCACGGCCCTTCTACAGCGAGGCGCTTCGCCTGTTGCAGGAACAGGCGGCCGACGCCGCGACCATCGACGCCGTCCTGCGCGAGTCCGGCGGCTTCCGCATGGGGCCGTTCGAACTGATGGACCTGATCGGCACCGACGTAAACCTGATGGTCACGAAGTCCGTCTGGGAGGCCTATTACTACGACCCGCGCTATGCGCCCAATCTGATGCAGCAGGAACTCGTGGCGGCCGGACGCTTCGGCCGCAAGGCGGGCATTGGCTGGTACGACTATCGCGAGGGGGCGGAAAAGGCCGAACCTGCGGCGGCCCCGCAGGGCCCGAAGCCGAAAAGGATCATCCTGTCCCAGAACCCCGCACTGATCGAAGAGGGCATGCCTTACGACCCGGCGGCGGATCTGGTGAAGCTCGCCGAAGCGGCGGGCATCGAGATCGCCTACGAGGAATTCGCCTTCGACCTCGACGACTACGAGGAGCTGGAGGACATCGCGGACGACGACGACAGCTTCGATCCGTCCACGGCCGAGGACATGTACAGCCCGCTGTCCGAAACGGTCATCCGCCTCGACGGCGCCGACCTGCGGTTCGCCGGCGGCTCGCCCGCCTACCAGTATGATTTCGGCGGCGACGAGAACCCGGCGGTCTATTTCGACCTCGCGCTCGATTATGCCGCGACCCCCCGGGTCGCCATTGCTGCCTCCCATGGCGCGCCGCGGACCGCCATCCTTGCCGCCGCCGGCTTCTTCCAGGCCTTGGGCAAGGAGGTGAGCGTCGTCGCGGACGTGCCGGGCCTGGTTCTGCTGCGCACCGTCGCAATGCTCGCGAACGAGGCGGGGGACGCCGTCTATCAGGGCGTGTGCGACGAGGACGGGGCGGACAGCGCCATGCTGAACGGTCTCAATTATCCCAAGGGCCCGCTCGCCTGGGCCCGGGCGCTCGGCGCCGGACGCATCTGCGAGGTGCTGGAAGGGCTCCATCGCTATTACGGCGATCCGCGCTATCGGCTTTCGCCCTATCTCGACCGGCTGCGCCACGAGCAGCAGATCGTCGAGATCTAGGCGTCGGACGAATGACCACACCAGACCCGCAGGCGGTCGCCGAGGCCGTCGGCCGTACCCTGAACGAAGGCCGGATCGCCAGCGAGACCATGGGCATGCGCCTTGTGGAGATCGCGCCGGGCAGGGCCGTGATGACGATGACCGTGACGGAGCCGATGCTGAACGCGGCGGGCATCTGCCATGGCGGCCTCCTCTTCACCCTCGGCGATACCGTCCTCGCCTTCGCCGCCTGCTCCCACGGCCAGCGCACGGTTTCCCAGCAGGCGACGATCAACTGGCTCCGGGCCGCAGTCGAGGGCGACGTCCTGACCGCGACCTGCACAGAGGTCAGCCGCGCCCGCCGGTCCGGCGTCTACGATGTCGAGATCGTGAACCAGGCGGGCGAAATGATCTCCGTTCTCCGCTGCCTCTCCCGGACCACAGACGGCTTGGCCTACGATCCGGCCGGTTTGTGAGCGGGCCAAGAAGTCTCGGCTCATCCTGACGCGGCCTCGGGCGCTGCCCTGGAAGGAGGAGGCATCGGGGCTCGCTCCCACATCTTGCCTGTCACCTGGGCACAGCCGATATTACCGCCGCTCCGGCAGAATCGCCGGGGCATTCGATTCCCGGATCGTCAAAGTCGCGAAGAGTAGACCCGGAAAGGACCGATCATGACCGAAGCCTTCATCTGCGAACCCCTCCGCACGCCCGTCGGCCGTTATGGCGGGGCGCTGTCCGCCGTCCGCACGGACGACCTGGCCGCCATCCCGATCAAGGCACTGGTCGAGCGCCTGCCGAATGTCGACTGGGATGCCGTCGACGACGTGGTCTATGGCTGCGCCAACCAGGCCGGCGAGGACAACCGCAATGTCGCCCGAATGGCGCTGCTCCTCGCCGGGCTGCCGGATGCCGTACCTGGCGCGACCGTGAACCGCCTGTGCGGCTCCGGCCTGAACGCGCTGGCCAACTGCGCCCATGCCGTGAAGTCGGGCGACGCCGAGCTGACAAT